>JANMSG010000928.1:0-4212 GCA_031389065.1 Acidobacteriota bacterium
CCCAAACTTCACCCCGACGATAAGCAAAGAATCATAAGAGATGTGCTGATTGCCCGAACCGTCCGGCGCGTAAACGGACTTCTGGTGACAGACAACTTGGATGACTTCAAACGGATCAAGAAGTTCTGCGATGTACGCCTACAATCTGGTAAAGCCTTCTTCAGCTCATAAGTCCTTACTGCAAACAGAATAATCAACTCTTGCCCATCTTCGAGACAACCCATCCGACGCTTCTCATTTGAACTTTCAGAAGCTTGCATCGCCAAGGTATTACGTATCTTTTACATCGTTTTCAATTTTTCACAGCGTTTTCAAGACATTCAAATCTCACCTGCATACACTAGAGTCAGCAGTTGAAGGGGATTCGTTTTGTTACGAGTAACATTGCACTACGTTGACTAAAGAAGTCGTTTGCAGTCCGTTCGTAGGAAAACAATTCTACAAGGCAGCTATCAGGTTACGCGAATCGCTTACGGTTTGCCTTGAGCAAACCCATTTCAGCCCGTGACGACTGAATAGAAAAACCATTCCATTCTCGAAAGGAGAACTAATGAAGTATTACAATAAAAATAGATTTGCTGAGTCATCGCAAGCCTTCCAGGCGAAACAAATCATCAGCCTGCTTGTGACTCTGGCTTTAACTCTAACCATCTGGTCGCCGGTCTTTGCGCAAGGCACAACCGACGGAACTATCGCGGGCACAGTCGCAGACCCGCAAGGCGCTGTCATCAGCGGCGCCAAAGTCACAGCGAAACACAACGCCACAGGTCAAAGTTTCAACGCCACCACAGGCGATAATGGTGCCTTTCGCATCAACAATGTCCCCGTAGGCATTTACGCTGTAACCATCGAAATTGAAAATTTCAAAAAATATTCCAACCCGAATGTTCAAGTTCAACTCAATCGCCTGACCGACGTCAACGCTGTGCTTGAAGCGGGCGCGGTGTCGGAAGTTGTGACGGTGACAGCAGGCGCTGCCGCCGAACTGGTTGAGAAAACCTCCTCGCAATTGGGCAAAAGTTTCGAGGATCGCAAGGTCATCGAATTACCGATTGGGCAAGATGCAAACGCCTTGGCATTGCTCTCGCCCAACGTCGTCACCAACGGTTCCGGCGTCGTCGGTGCAGGAGGTTCGGTAGGTGGCAACCGCCCGCGCAATAACTCGTTTACGATTGACGGCATAGATAACAATGACGTGAGTTTAACGGGTCCGCAAATCGCGCCGATTCTCGATGCGGTGAAAGAGTTCACCATATTGACCAATCAATTCACCGCAGAGTTCGGGCATTCATCCGCAGGGCAATTCAACACCATCACCAAAAGCGGCACCAATAACCTGCATGGCGATGCCTGGTGGTACAACATCAACAAACATCTTCGCTCGCTTGATCATCGCTTCAAAGAGCAGATCGCCGCAGGTGCGCAACCTGACCGTCGTCCGCGTGATGATTTCAACAGAGTAGGCGGCGACGTAGGCGGCGCGATTATCAAAGACAAGCTGTTTTATTTCGGTGCCTATCAATATCAAACGCGAGGCACGGCAGGCGCTACAGCAACGGTTGGCGCGCCTACGGCGGAAGGCTATGCGCGGCTCTCGACGCTTGGCGGCGTCAGTCCTTTTACGCTCGGCTTGCTCAGAAATCATGTCGCGCCCGCGCCTGTGGCCACAGGAAGCGTCAATGTCTTAGGCACAGATATTCCGACAGGTCAGTTGCTGATCTTAGTTCCTGACTTTTTTAAGCTGCATCAATGGCACGTCAACATAGACTACAACATCTCGCAAAACGACAGGCTCTACGGGCGTTTCTTTTATGACAAGTTGCGATCGCCGCTTCTGGGCGGGCCGGGCCCGGAATTCAACGGTTCTACAGGCGCAGACAATCGCCTGCTTTCGCTCACAGAAAATCACAACTTCTCATCAAACCTGATTAACGAATTCCGCTTCGGCTATCGCAGACAGGTCACTTCATTCAACGTGCCGCTGGAGTTCTCTGATTTTCCAGGTCAATTTCCGAACATCAGCATTGACGAGTTGGGCTTGTTCGTCGGTCCCAACGGCAACGCGCCGCAAGGCGGAGTCGCCAATGTTTATCAAGCTTCCGATACGGTGAGTTGGACGCTCGGGAAACATCAAATGAAATTCGGCACGGATTACCGCAACGTCATTGCGCCGGGCGATTTCCTGCCACGCGGGCGCGGCGAATACGCCTACGCAAGTCTTGACCGCTACTTGCGCGACCTCAAGCCGGATGGCTCAAACGGCGGATTGCGCGGTGTAGGTTCAGGATTTTTCGCGGGCAATCAATGGGCTACCTACAACTTCATTCAAGACGATTACAAGTTCCGTCCAAATCTGACGTTTAACTTAGGATTGCGTTACGAATACACCTCGAATGCGCGCGATGCAAAATTGCAAAACCTCAACAGCATTGCAAATGTTGATGCAAACGACCCTGTGCTCGAAAGCATCCGCCAACGCACGGGCATACAGATTTTCCCCGACGGCATACAGTTCCGCACGCCGAAAACTGACAAGAACAATTTCGCGCCGCGCCTCGGTTTCGCCTGGGCACCCGAATACAGAAATGGTTGGTTGCATCGGATATTTGGCAACGCGGGACAATCTTCAATACGTGGCGGTTTTGCCATCGCGCATGATGTGTTGTTCCAGAATCTGGTCTTGTTGGCTTTGCCTCCGCAACTGCAATCAGAAATAGATGTCACATCAGGCAGCGGCGGCATTTTCGGAGACGATGTGCGCTTCCTGCAAAATGGCGGCATCCCATCGGGCGGTCCCGTTGACCCGGCTTTGCTCACTGACCAGGCGACGGCTCGCGCTTTAACAGGCTCGTTCATCTTCGATACAATAACGCCCTACACCACATCCTGGTCGCTTTCCTATCAACGCGAGTTTAGCAAGGACTGGTCTGTAGAGTTGCGCTATTTAGGCACACGCGGAGTTCACCTCTTTGTGCAGACTCGACTCAATGGCGGAGTTCCGCCAAGATTCAATTTGCCGACCTTTATCAACGCCTCAGAAATACCCGCCACCAGCGCGTTGAGTAATCTTCCTTCGCAACAGGATTTCTTGAATGCCAGAGGTCGTTTGTTAGCCGATTTAGGATTCGCTTCCAACATCACGGCGCATTCGCCTGAAGGCAATTCCATCTATCACGCCGGGTCAATCAACGTGAAGCGGCGTTTGAGCAACGGGCTGTCGCTTGACGCTGCCTACACCTTGAGCAAGAACATTGATGATGGCACCAACGAATTGTTCACAAGCTTTGTCAATCCGCGTCGTCCGCAAGACAATTTCAATTTGCGAAACGATAGAGCCGAATCGGTATTGAGTCGTCGTCAGCGATTCTCTCTGGGATTGATTTACGAATTGCCTTTCTATCGCGGCGAACGCGGTTGGAAGAGTCAGGTGTTAGGCAACTGGCAGGTCAGCGCGATCTATCAAGCAGAGAGCGGACAACTGGTTGATGCGCTGAGCTTCAACGATGCCAATGGCAATCTCGACAACGCGGGCGACCGCACGGTTCTCAACCCTGGCGGAGATCGTCGCAGAGGCACAGACGTGAATTGGCTGCTTCGCAACGGTCAGGTAGTCACCAGAGGCAGCGCGCCTGCAAGTCAAGTTGTTGGCTATGTCGCGCAAGACCCGACGGCGCAATTCATCTATGCAGACACCGGCGCAAACGCCAATGCGGGACGGAATCTCTTGAAAGCTGCGGGAATCAATAATTGGGACATCTCTTTCTTCAAGCGTTTCTCAATCACTGAAAACCACAAGCTGGAGTTCCGCACCGAAATGTATAACGCCTTCAATCACCCACAGTTTGTCATTGATGACCCGTTCGCTACGGACTTTGTGGATGTGCGAAGTTCAAATTTCCAGAACAAGCGATTGTTCAGCGGCAATCCGTTTGGCAACATCCCATCTTTCGGTTTGACGACAGACCCGATTGCCGGGGGTAATCCGCGCGTCATACAGATGGTTTTGAGGTATCACTTTTAAGAAGGCAAAAGTAAAAAGGCAAAAGGTAAAAGTAATGCCAAGTTGCAAAACAAACAATCACGCCGTTGAAAATTGCTATAAGGAGTTGCTTATGAATATAGCGTTTTTCATTTTCGTGTAGCGTTTCATTCACCACAGAGGGCGTGGGGACTCGCAGAAGATACACCTGTGCCTCCGTGAATCTTTTGGGT
>JANMSG010000956.1:0-10076 GCA_031389065.1 Acidobacteriota bacterium
AAACCGAATAAATCCACATAGCGAGCGAATCGTTCATAACCTAATTTCTGCCCAATCTTGATCGCTGCGACGTTCGAGGATTGAGCCAATGCTTGCGTGGCAGTCAAATCGCCATGCGGACGGGTGTCTTGAATCTTTCGCCCGTTAACCATAATCATTCCGTTTTCGCAATTGATCATGCTGTCGGGTGTGATGAGGCGTTCGTTAAGAGCCGCCGCATAGGCGACGATTTTGAAAATCGAACCCGGCTCGAAAGCTGTCTCAATGGCACGATTGCGTTTTTGCAGGTCGGTTGAATCGGACAGATCATTCGGGTCAAACGTCGGATAGCTTGCCAGCGCGAGAATCTCGCCCGTTGCGGGCTTCATCATCACAATTGTGCCGCCGCGCGCGTTGCTTTTACGAACGCCCTCTTGCAAGGCTTTTTCGGCGTAGTGCTGGATCGTTGCGTCTATGGTTAAATTAATGTTTGAGCCGGGAACGGATTTTTCGATTTCGTGACCGTAGGGTTTTTTGAGCGCATCAAGCTTGAGCGTCATCTTGCCGTTTTGTCCGCGAATGGCTTCGTCATAATACCGTTCAATACCGCTCAAACCGTTTTCATCCACGTCAACAAAGCCAAGCACGTGCGCCGCCGTTTTTCCATTCAAGTAAACCCGCTTGGTTTCGTTCATGAATCGCAAGCCAGGCAGGTTTAAGGCTTCGACTTGCGCGGCCTCTTTGTCAGAGAGCTTGCGCTTGATTGCGACAAATATTTTGTCTGTTGACTGAAGGCGTTTGAGAATTTCGCTACTCTCCAGGTCTAAAATTTTAGACAAGCGATGAGCCGCGAAATTCGCATCGGCAATTTGATTCGGATAGGCGTACAGCGATTTTACTTCCGACGAACGGGCAAGCTCATACCCGTTTCTGTCATAAATCACTCCACGCATAGGCGTCAGAGGAATGATCGCCTGCTGTTGTCTTTGGGCGCGCCCGCTCAAGAAGGGATACTCTTTTACTTGCAGCCAGACGAGCCTTGCGCAAATGGCGATCAGCCAAAAAGCAAGGATGACT
The DNA here is from genome assembly GCA_031389065.1 of Acidobacteriota bacterium. Lineage (GTDB taxonomy): Bacteria > Acidobacteriota > Blastocatellia > UBA7656 > UBA7656 > JACQDB01. The sequence goes on from JANMSG010000956.1 coordinate 1,057, forward strand.
TGAATGATTCTCAGTCGGTTTTTCGGCATTTTGTTCGTTGACGACATAACAGCTCTCTTTCCTGAAAAATCTTTTTCAACAATGACGAAAAATCAATTGATCGGTCGGCGAATTTCTGCTTTCTTGGAAAGCGGTCGCACCAAACCCAATTTGAGCGCGCGTTTTTCCATCTCAACGGGCGAGGTGATACGGCTGCGCTCCAGTTCAACACGATTGACTTTCTCTTGCAGTTGCGCCTCTTGTTGGCGAAGTTCTTCGCTCTGATAGCCTATGGAAACCGCTTCAAAATGTTGGCGCGCGCTGATGACAAAGCCGCAGCAGACTAAGGTTCCGGCGACGGCGAAAATCGCCAGCCACACAAATACACGAACGCTCACTGGTCGCTTGACGCTGGAATTACGAATCGGCTTGGTTGGAATAAAACGACTGGACATACTCTTTTGCCTCAAATTGGAATTGCGGTACATAAGCTTTTCACAACCGGCTTTGATGCTTGGTTTGAAACGACAAGCAATCAAGGTCGCATGATAAAAAACCGCCTGCGTACCAACTCTTTTTAGGGCTAAGTTCCACAGAGAATTTTTTCGCTAAATTCTCTCGCACACACGTAGTAATGCGCTGCGGGAGCGGAAGTTTCTGGCGATCTCCTGGTCATTTGGTCGTACCGGCTTGCGTGTGAGGGGATGGATACGCAAGCGCGCACCGCACGTATCGCAAATAACTGCATCGCTAAATTTCAATGTCAATTCTTCGACAGGCTTATTATATTTTTGAGCCGTGCGAAGTTTTTTATAACTCTCAGGTCTTGTTACACTGATTTTGCCTTCGCATAAGCATTGCCCGGACTCGCGTTGAAAAGCGCGTTTGACAATGCGGTCTTCCAGCGAGTGAAACGAGATAATCGCTAAACGCGCACCGCTTGCCAGAGTTGAAATCGCCTCTGGAATGAAGGTTTCTAAAACATTCAACTCGTCGTTTACGGCTATGCGAAAGGCTTGAAACGTGCGCGTTGCAGGATGTATGCGCCAGCGACCTGGAATATTCAAAGCGCGAATGGCGATGTCTGCCAGTTGTTTGGTCGTCTGGATTGGCTGGCGCTGTCTGGCTCTGACAATGCCTTTGGCTACCTTTCGCGCGCCGCGTTCTTCACCGTATTCAAATATCAAGTCCGCCAATTCTTCTTCGGACAAATGGTTCGCTACATCCGCCGCCGTTTCTCCTTGCGTCTGATCCATACGCATATCCAGAGGCGCGTCGTCGGAGAAACTGAAACCGCGTTCCGGGTTGTCAAACTGGAGCGAGGAAACTCCTATGTCTGCTAAGACACCTTGAACTTGAGCGATGCCTAGCTGGCTTAAGGTTTCGCTCAAGTTCTTGAAATTCGTGTGTACGGCTTGAAACCTCTCGGTGAATTTTTCAAGTCGCTTTTGCGCAATTGCCAGAGCCTTCAAGTCTTGATCTAAACCGATGACTCTGGTTGCAGGCGCGGCGATTAGCATTGCCGCCGCGTGTCCGCCCAACCCTACTGTGCAATCAACAAAGGTGCCGCCCCTTTCGGGTCTGAGCCACTCGAGCACTTCTTGCAGCAAAACCGGTTCGTGCGAGTAGCGAATCTCATCATCCGTCGGAGACATTTTCTTTCCATCAGAGCATTGTGCTTACTCTTGGCTCTGAAAAATCAGGCGAAAGCAAATAGCCGCCTAAACGCCCAGTTGCGCCAGACTCGCTGCATCTTCAGCCGTGTATGGCTGGCTCTCTAATCTGGCAGTGAATTTGTCGAGTTCCCAAACTTCCAGATATTGCAAATAACCGAGAATCGCGACGTCGCCCGATAGAGCCGCGCTGGAGCGCAAAAGCGGGTGAATCAATATGCGTCCCTGCGCGTCCATCTCTGCGAGTTGACCATAATAATTCGTGCGATCCAGGAACTTCCTGACGGCGACATCCATCGTGCCTCTCGATTGCAATTTCTCTTCGATATTCAACCACTCTTGCATAGGGTATAGCCGGGCACAGTCACCTGTCAGACTGGTGATATAAAACTCCGAACCATAGTGCTCGTCTATGTGACGACGGTATGCCGCGGGCATCTTTATGCGCCCTTTATCGTCTATCTTGATGGTGTAATTGCCACGCAGCATTTCAACGACCCAAATCACAATAGTTAAAGTTGACCTTTAACTATCCCTGTCTTACCTCTGTTTTCAAACCCATCTCCACTTTAATCCACTTTGAGCCACTTGATGTTACGTCAGTTAAAGGGAGGTGTCAACAAGTAAAAATGAAGTCATTGAAAATTCACCAGTTAATAAAGATTCGGTTGTGAAATCTGCTAGATTTTAGGGCTTGGATGACTCTGATCAGAGGGTATGCAAATCATACGCGCATTCCCCAATTTGGACAAGTGTGGTATAGTGCCGAACTTTCATTTAATTTAGGAGTCTCTTTCAATGGGCAATAGCCCTTTAATTATTTTATACGGATTGACGGCGGCGGCGGCGAATGTTTTAGGCGGATTCCTGGTCTCTTCACGTAAGCTTGGTCAGACCGCCTTGAGATATTTGATTGCGCTGGGCGCAGGTTTCATGCTGGCTGCGGTCTTTTTGAAAATCATTCCTGAGACCATAGAGATTTGGCAAGGTGATGCACTTACACCTATGCTCTGGTTGTTAGGGGGCTATCTGTTGATTCAATTTTTTGAACATACGGTTGCGCCGCACTTTCATTTCGGAGAAGAGACACACGAAGAGGCTATGCTGGCGCAACATGCAGCCCTTGCAGGAGTCGGCGCATTGACGATTCACGCGTTCTTTGATGGTGTTTCGATAGCCGTCGCTTCGTTAGTCAGCACCCAACTAGGGGTTTTGGTATTCATCGCCATCTTGCTGCATAAATTGCCCGAAGGTTTCACAGTAGCTTCGATGATGCTTGCCGCAAAGCGCAGTTCGCGCAGCGCCTTGATGGCCTCGTTTGCAATTGGACTGGCGACGCTTGTAGGCGTAGTGCTGGTCCTACTTTTTCAAAACATAGCCATTTATTCGCGTCCGCTTTCTTATTATGTTCTACCGCTTTCGGCAGGCGTGACGCTTTATGTTGCGGCGTCGGATTTAATTCCCGAAGTCAACAAACGTGAAGGCGGAATCATCACTTCACTCATCGTCTTTGCAGGCGTCGCTTTGCTCTATGTCACAGAGTTACTGCTTGAAGCTTTGCACCTGAGCCATTGATTCAATTGTGGGACTTACGCGAAAGATGTACAGCAGGCTGTCTAGCCTGCTGCGAACTTGGGTCGCAGGCTCTTCCGTAAGGAGCCGAGCGGTTGCTTGACATAATCCTCCGCAGGCTAGACAGCCTACGGTACATTCCTGCGTAAGTCCTAATTTGATAGTTTTAGATTTTAGATTTTGGATTAATGAAATCAAGCAAAAGGAATCCAAAATCTAAAATCTAAAATCCAAAATTATGATTGATTGGTTTCCACTTCTTTTATCAATCAGAGTAGCGTTGCTGGCTACTGCGCTAGTCGTCGCGCTCGGTGTGGCTCTGGGTTGGCTGTTGGCACGGCGCAATTTTTTCGGGCGAGAATTTCTTGATGCCGTTGTGACTTTGCCTTTGGTACTTCCGCCGACTGTGCTTGGTTATTACCTGCTCATTTTGTTGGGGCGAAGTAGTGCCATCGGTCGCCTCTTTGAATCTGTAACCGGGCATTCGCTGGTCTTTACCTGGCAAGGCGCGGTCATTGCAGCGGCAGTTGGCGCCTTGCCGCTGGTCGTGAAAACCTCGCGTGCAGCGATAGCGGGAGTTGACAGCGACATCGAAAATGCGGCGCGAACCTTGGGACAAACCGAGTGGGGGGTATTCTGGCGAGTCACTCTGCCATTGGCGGCGCGAGGCATCATTGCCGCAGCGATTTTAGCTTTCGCGCGTTCGCTGGGAGATTTCGGCGCGACCTTGATGGTTGCGGGAAACATTCCCGGACGTACGCAAACCGCCGCGCTTGCCATTTATGATGCGACGCAAGCCGGGCGCGACGATTACGCACTCGTCTTAGTATTCATTTTGTCATTTGCTGCACTGTTGTTGATGTACATCACAAATAAATTAGTGAATAGTGAATAGTGAATAGTGAATAGTGGCTGGACATCAGGAAGTAGAAGCATTCTTTCGACTGAAGTCTTAATCACTTTCTCAAGCACTTCTCGTTTTTCACTATTCACTATTCACTATTCACTATTCACTATTCACTGTTGTTTAAGATGCTTCAGGCAAAGATCAAAAAGAGGTTGGGTCGTGGCGCGGACGAATTTTTCCTTGACGTTGAATTCGAGGTGCCGCAAGGCGTGACGATTTTATTTGGTGCGTCAGGCTCCGGCAAATCAACTACGCTGCGAGCCATCGCCGGAATTATTCAACCAGATGAAGGACGAATCGGAGTTGATGAGCAATTTTTTTTTGATTCACAAAAGCAAATAAACCTTCCTATCAGAAAACGCGGCGTTGGTTATGTCTTTCAAAATCTGGCGCTCTTTCCCCATCTTTCGGTGCGTGCCAATGTCGAATTCGGCATGAAAAATTTGCCGCCTCTCGAAAAACAACATCGCGCTGTCGAAATCATGTCGGCGCTTAAAATCGAGCACACCGCAAATCGCAAGCCGCGAGAAATATCCGGCGGCGAGGCGCAACGTGTAGCATTGGCGCGCGCGCTTTCGTCTGCACCGAAAGTTTTGCTGCTTGATGAACCGCTCTCTGCAATAGACGAAACGACCAAAGCGGGCATCCTCGCGGATTTGAAAACTCTCAACCGCGATTTGCAGTTGCCGATTCTTTATGTCACCCATAGCCGCGATGAAGCGGTGACCTTAGGCAAGCGTGTGATCGTTTACGAACACGGGCGAGTGGTGGCTTGCGGCGAACCGCTCGAAGTATTTCGTTCGCCAATCACCAAGGGCGTTGCGCGTTTGACGGGCGTTGAAAATATTTTTGCAGGCTCGGTCATTGCGAAAAACGAAGCGGGCGGCACCATGCGTGTGGAAGTGAAAGACGAAAGCGGGAGCTGTCGAATAGAGGTTCCTTTCGCAAGCCAGGCTTTGAATGAGCCTGTCACCCTTGCCGTTCCTTCCAGCGACATATTGCTTGCGACGCAGGCGATCCATTCGGTGTCGGCGCGAAATATCTTGCGCGGTCAAATCATTACCATCGAGGAAAAAAGCAATCGCACAGTGGTGCGCGTCAAAAGCGGCGTGATGTGGAGCGTCAGCGTCACACGCCAAGCCATCAAAGAGTTGCAACTCTGCACCTCACAAGAAGTATGGCTGGCTATCAAAACCCATTCATGTTTTCTGCTCGATGAATGATTGATTGCGCCCGTCAAACCCGCAACTGGCAATCTGCAATGCGCCTTTGAAAGAGATATTTCTTGACTTGATTGAGCGCGTAACCTAAGATGGAAACTGTTCAAGCATAACTAAGCCCCTAGGGCAACCGGTAGTTTCAAAATTGTCCCTGACAAATTTCTATAACCCTCATTAAAGTCGCTCTGATTCGTTGCTCGTTTGAAATTCCGACAGGACTTCTGTCATATCCAATATTTTAGTTTTGATGCGAGGGCCGCTATGAGTCCTAGGCAGTCTCTTCTTTCCGCAATACTCACTTTGTCATTAGGGTCTTCGTTTGTCTTTGCCACTCCTGAAGATAAGGCGACGGGATTCATTATTCAAGTGGCAGCTTTTCCGGAAAGCGCCGAAAATGAAGCCGAAGAATTCGTTGCAAAACTTACAGACTCCGGCCAACAACCGATTTGGGGACTGATAGAAATTCCCGGAAAAGGTCAATGGGTGCGCGTCTTCATAGGCTCTTTCGCCTCGCCCGCGCAAGCCCGTCAATACGGCGAAAAATTGGTCGCTCGCCGCCTCATTAAAGAATTTATTATTAAAAAATCGAGCGAGATAAAAATGTTGAGCCGCCCTCGTTCGGTGGGACGCAAAAAAGGGCGAGCCTTGCAAATCGGCGGCACTGTGTTGTTGACTGATGAAAATTTCTCGGCAAGCGTCAATGTCGAAAATATTCAAATCCAGCAGCGCGGCATAACGCCTACGCAGAAAAATGCGAAACGGCCGCCTGAAAATCTTCGCCCGCCACTGGCAGGCAGCAGACCGCAGAGGGCGAAGGCACGACAATCACCAATCCTCAAAAATCGAAACCCTCTCGCCCCAGGCTATCAAAGTGTTCAAGCTCTCTATCATCAAAATGCCATCGCGCAAACCGTTCTGCAAAAAGCGCAGGCTTCTTTCATAAAAGCAACCAAAGAGGGTTTGCTTGATATTTCCGGAGAAGCAAAAGCCCGGCACCTGTTCACTTCGCAAAGTAAGTCTGTCGCAAGTTTGCAAAAGTACGCAGCCCGAAAGTCTGCCATAGCGAAAATCTCTACCTTTGCTACGCTGCGCTCTGACGATAGTTTGCCGCAGTTGAAAACTTCTAAGACCGCTTTGTTCAAGCTTGCGCCAGTGGTTGATACTCATTCAATTCCTCGCGCCGATCCTCTACAGGTTGCATTTGCCCTCATCGCCAATTCGAGCTATAAAAAATCATCGTCGCAACCTACAGGCGGTTTGTGGTTGAGCGGCGATAGAGAAGAAGGCCTGGCGAGATTGCGGTGGATTGTTGGCAAAGATTACGCCGCTTTGATAAACCTGGACAAAGAAAACAAGGTGCATTTGAATGCCCAGTTGTTGGCTGAAATCACCAAGATAAAAGGCGCTGACCCGGTCATCGCGCCGCTGTTGATGCTCGATTATATTTCGTCGAATGAAGGGTTGCTTTTACTTGTGCAAATGACGCAAGGCGCTTATCGCTACCGCTTGCATCTCGGGCGTCAAGCGACGACTGCGGGTGGCAATGTGGTGGTCAATGGAAGCGTCAATCTCGATAATAATTTTGACAGCCGCATCAATCCCTATCGTCGCTTGAGCAGGAAAATGGATGTCGAAAGACCGCCGTACGGATTCGATTGTCTGGTTGCAATCAATCCCGAAGCGCGTTGGTTCAACTTACCCTCGAATCGTTTGGTACAAGTCGGCAACATCACGTTTCACGAACTGGTAGAGGCTTACGCGAAGGTCGAACTAGGCTATGAATATTTGCCGACAACGGCGTTTCCCGGTGCTCATAATGTGGCCATTGAGCGCGAGATGCGCTTGAAAACGCAACGGCCGTTTGCCAATTTGGTGCTCACACTGGGCTCGAATCGTATGCTGAAGTCTGAAGATGAGTTGCGCCAGTTTTATGTAGAGATGGGCGGCGCTCGGCAGCAGTGAAATTTGGATGCCAGATAAGCAACAAGGCAAAAGCGTAGGCGCTTCGTGTAAAAAGGCAAAAGTGAAGAACAGCGCGTAGAGAAGCGTTACCGCTTGTCGCCACTTCCCCACGATTCACTTTATTGATCACTTCGTGCCCATTCGCGCAATCTGTGGTTGCGAACCCTTTACAAATTCGTGCCTTGAATTTCCGTCTCAACTCTTGCGTCAAATCTGCTGCTTTTCAAATCAAATCTCAGGTTTCCATAGACCTGTGAAATCTAACCCTTCCTGGATTGCCTTTACAGAGAACAAAGCCGTGTGGTAACTTCTGTTGGTTCAATAGGAACCGCAGAAACTTATTTGTATAGAGGAGAGTAGCAATAGTGGCTTTAGCGAAAGAAGCTAAGATCGAAATCATCGGCAATTACAAAACGCATGATACGGACACAGGTTCGCCTGAGGTTCAGGTTGCGTTGCTTACCAAAAGAATTAACGAGCTAACTGAGCATTTCAAAACGCACGTCAAAGATAATCATTCGCGACGCGGACTGCTTAAACTGGTCAGTCAGCGACGACGTTTGCTCGACTATTTGCGACACAAAGATGCAAACCGGTATCGAGAAGTAATCAGTCGTTTGGGTATAAGAAAATAAAGAGAGAGCGATCAAGAGACCAGATTATTGAAAAGCCGTTTTTTGCGGCACGGTCTCTTGTCAGTTCTGTCGCGCACCATCACGCATTGACAGATGCGTGCAGTTGTTTATCGCGCGGTTACGGCAATGTCTTTTGCGCGCCGCATCAAGGTTCGAGCAAAATAATTTGCATGCAAGGTCACGGGAGCGAGTCGGTGATAAAGACGCGCGCATCGTGACCTTTTCTTTTGCCGAAAATTCCTTGCCTGCATTTCACTAAAGCCTGCTAGAACTACGCATTCAAAAAATAGAGAACACATTCAATCGCGCTAAACGTGACAAATAGCCCTCAAGCGTCCGGCTGTTTGATCAAGCGCGTAGCGGAAAGGGAAGGAAAAAATTATGGAGTTAAGAGAATCAATTCAATTAGGTGGACTAGAGTTTTCCATCGAAACCGGCAAGATTGCCAAACAAGCAGACGGCGCAGTAATCGTGCGTTATGGTGACACAATGGTTTTCGTCGCGGCGATGGGAACGAAACCGCGCGAAGGCATAGACTTTTTCCCGCTCACTGTCGAGTACAGAGAATACGGATACGCCGCCGGACGAATTCCCGGCAACTATTTCAGACGCGAAGGACGACCTTCGGAAAAAGAGACCCTAACCTGTAGACTCATTGACCGCCCGATTCGCCCAATGTTTAGAGAGGGCTACAATTCAGAGACCCAAATTGTTGCGTCGGTCATTTCGGCAGACGAACTTTACGACTCGGATGTACTGGCGATAACGGGTGCCTCAGCCGCTTTATATCTTTCGGACATCCCTTTTGAAACGCCGATTGCGGGGGTTCGCGTAGGCTTGATTGAAGACCGTTTTATCGTCAATCCGACCTACGATCAGACCCGCGAATCTTTGCTAAACCTCATTGTTGCGGGTTCGGAAGAAGCCATAGGAATGGTTGAAGCCGGGGCGAATGAAATTTCAGAAGAAGTAATGGTCGAAGCTCTGATGTTCGGGCATAAGGAAATTAAAAAGCTCTGTCGGCTGCAAAAAGAGATGGGGGTAACCCTCGGCATTGCCAAACGCGAAGTTG
>JANMSG010000667.1:0-9985 GCA_031389065.1 Acidobacteriota bacterium
GGCAGTAGGCAGTAGGCAGTTATAAGATTTTTTATACCTTTTGTTATTGAGATTGTTCAGTCAAGGCTTTGCAAACATTTTCTGCCTACTGCCTACTGCCTACTGCCTACTGCTTACAGCTTACTGCCTACTGTCTACTGAGTCGAATGGACAACTTGCTATGCGTGCATGATATTCTTGGTCTTTATCAAACGAAGACCCGACATTTTATGGAAACACCAACCGCACTCACCAACCGTGAACATTTTGAACAACTGGTAAATGAATTGAAGGCTCTTGAAGCGAAGTTGCGCGAAGGCGGCGGCGCAGACCGCATAGCCAAAGAACATAAGCGTGGCAAGCTCACCGCTAGAGAGCGCATAGCACTTCTCTTAGACAAAGACTCTTACTTTTTAGAGACCGGCTTGCTGGTCGCTTATGACCAGTATGAAGGGCAAGCGCCGGCTGCCGGAACCATCACAGGGCTTGGTCGCATCGAAGGGCGTGAAGCCATTGTCGTCGCCAACGACGCAACGGTCAAAGCGGGATCTTGGTGGCCAGAGACGGTGAAGAAAGTGTTGCGCGCGCAAGAGGCGGCGATGCGCTCTCGCGTGCCGATTATTTATCTGGTGGATTCAGCGGGCGTAAATTTGCCTTATCAAAGCGGTGTTTTTCCAGGGCAATATGGTGGTGGACGAATCTTCTTTTACAATTCCGTTATGCGCCGCCATCTAAAAATCCCTCAGCTTTCGGCGGTGATGGGGCAATGCGTTGCGGGCGGCGCTTATCTGCCAGCTCTTTCTGATGTAATTATCATGGTTGAAGGCACTTCGTTTATGGGATTGGGCGGACCCAATTTAGTCAAAGGCGCAGTTGGTCAAATTGTTGACGGCGAAACCCTTGGTGGCGCTCGCGTCCACAATGAAATTTCAGGTGTGGCTCATTACCTGGCAAAGAACGATGAAGAGTGTATCGCAAAATTGCGCGAGTTGGTCACACAATTGCCGCCGCGAGAATTGCCTCGTGTGCAGATAACCGAAGCGCGTGAGGCAGCGCGGGATGCGAAAGATATTTATGACATTATTCCCGCCGACCATCGTCATCCTTATGATATGCGCGAATTGCTAAAGTGTTTATTGGATGGCGGAGAGTTGAACGAATTCCAAGCCGAATATGCGAAAGAGATGATAACCGGATTTGCCAGGATTGGCGGCATTCCTATTGGTTTGATTGTCAACAATCGCGGTTTGATTCGCGGGGCAAAAGGTAAGCCGCCAAAATTTGGCGGTATTATTTATGCGGATTCGGCTGAAAAAGTCGCGTACTTCATAGAGACTTGCAATCGTCACGAAACGCCTCTGCTATTTTTACAAGATGTATCGGGATTTATGGTTGGGACGGATGCGGAACATTCTGGAATCATCCGCGCAGGGGCGCATTTCGTAGAAGCGATGGCTACGGCGACCGTGCCAAAGATTGTGTTAACCATTAATCACGCATCGGGAGCCGGGTATTATGCGATGGCTGGTCAAGGCTTTGATCCTGATTTTATTTTCACCTGGCCAACCGGTCGAATGGGTGTGATGGAAGGAGATTCGGCGGTGATGGCTCTGTTTAGCGGAGAGCTTGAAAAATTAAAACGCGAGAACCGCGAGCCGAGCGAGACGATGAAGGCAGAGATGGCACGCGTGAAAGCCAAGTATGAAAGTGAGCTTGACGCAAAATTCGCAGCCGCGCGCGGCTTCGTAGACGCGATTATTACGCCTGAAGAGACCAGAACGATTTTAGAGTTAGCCTTGCGGGCATCCTTAAACAATCCAGGTCCACATCTTGGCGTTTTCGTGTTACCCAAATGAGAATAATTTTACACTGTACCCTGCTATCGTTTTACTCATATTCACAGTACGATTTTATGGAATCAGCGTCAGCCAAACATTTCACAAATTTTGAATTTAAAATTAAACATGAATGTGATAGCTTTAGGCGTGCCTAAAGTACCGGAAGTAGATGTTAAAGGTTTACGGAGTTACATTTTATGCACAAGCCAACGTAAGAATCTCACACTCCAACAAATCGCTGACCGAGCCGAACTTGCAGGCATTCAAATTGAGCAAAGTACCTTAGAGAGTATTGTTAGCGGCGCTTCAGATAACCCTACGGTTGACATCCTTAGAGGCATCGCTTCTGGTCTTGAAGTACCGATTTCTGATGTTATAGCGGCAGCCTTTCATCTCAGACGGGAAAAGCTCCTTGACCGTCAAGTGACCTTGAGACAATTTATTTGGGATAGACTCCATGAAGATGCTGCGCGTTACAACAGGACTCCTGAAGAGCAATTAACCGAGATTCTGACAAACTATTTCAAGCTGAGATGCGTAGACCTTACTCTTTCGTCAACAACCGACAAGAGCAAGAGTTTTGACTTTTTGATCAAGCATGAAAGTGATGCACAAAAACTCATCAATCCGATTAAAGTGTCAGAGAAACTCATGGAATTAGGTTATGAGATTAGCGCGCAAACCGTGTTGATGGTGCTTTCGAAGGTTAAGCTGGACATTGATACAGAGACCTCCAGAGTAACGGTTTCGGTTGCCCAACAAATGTATCCAGACATCGTTGAAATTATAGAATAAGTTACTAAAGAAGCCCCTGTTTATACAATAATGAAGTCAACGCCACCGGCAAGGAAAGGAAAAGACTCGGAGAGGGTTGCCAGTCTCCGAGTCATCAAGGCAATGATTAAAGGATGAATCTCCGAAACAGATATGCGGCGACGAAAAGCATCAGCCCGAGTGACCCCGCGTCACTTTGGGATGTACTTTTTGTTGGGGTGAGATCATCGGATGACGATTCCCTTAAATAGCTGCCTTCTGAATTACAAAGTAGCCAGGTATTTTCATCGTAACAAGCAGTCGGACCTGGTACTCCACATGCGCACTCAAGGCTGGCAAGGTTGCCCGAAAGTGTTCTACCTGCTTTGGCACTATAATGATCTGAGAATATTGGAGTGAGCAAGATGCTCAAAACGACGAATAAAAAAACACTGAGAAATCTTTTCATTTTTTCTACCTCCATAGAAGAAAGGGTTAATCAGAAAATCCAACACCTGACTTTTGCAGCAAGACAGGCATATTTCGAGCGCGATTACCGCCAGGTAGCGGTGTGCAGTGAGGAATTAATCAACTTATCCCCGCGTTCAGAGTTTGCGGGACTTTATTTTCAAGCTTTAGCTATCTCGCAGCAGGGCAATAACAAAAACAAGGAGGCGCAGCAAATCTATGAAAGGCTCGCTCAAGATTCTTCTTTATCTGTACAGTCCGCCGCTATGTTAGCTTTAGGCATCAATGCTTTACAATCAAATCAACTTGATGAAGCCAAGAGGTTATTAACAGAATCTTACCAAATCAGTGTCGTCAATCAGTGTGCTCCGATCACCGCAATTCAAACGCAAAGCGCGCTGTCAGCCCTCTATTCACTACAAGGAGATCATGACAAAAGCTCTTTGATTTTCAAGAATATACTACCTGATATTTGTATTTTGGGGCGGGCATTTCCTGCTTACTTAGGCATGGAGTTGAATAATTATTCGTACGAACTCGGTCAGCTTGGAGAATTCCAAAAAGCAAGCCATATCATCAGAAGCGTTCTGTCATCTCCGTTTGCAAAGCTATATCCCGAATGGCAAGAGACCGCTGATGAAATTCAAGAAGCTCAAGCAGAACGCCGCCCCAATCGCGCATCCGTCACTGTCCCAAAACAAAAATATTTCAATGTTGTCAATATTGCCATGTACCAGCGTGAGCACTTTGCCAAATATCGAGAGCTGTACACAGGCAAGGTGCTAAGCTTTCCGACTACAAATAACCGCTTCCATGTCACACTAACTTCTAGAGACAATCTCTTCAACCTGTGCAACCTCGACATAAACGATTCACAAGAGTCAGAAGAAAGATTAATCGAATTTCTCTATCTCTTAAATTTCCTCTGTACGGATAGCAAAACCGATTACATTGTACGCGGTTTTGTCTCACCAGAAAATTCAGGAGTGTTTGAGTTTGAGGGAAATATTCATTTTGATGAACTCGCGAGATTATTTACCTTGATTGGCAATGTGGAAGCTCATGAACGAAGCAATCCGTTCTCGCGATAATGATAGAAAGATGGAGACCAAAGCGATCTTAGACGAATAGAGATTGAGTCTGGTGTAGAGCAGACCGACAACCACAGGCGTGAATACATTCAACTGAAATAAAGAATAGGGTCGTTTTTCAACGACCCATAAAAGCTAAAAACCCAAATTTTAGAAAAGGCCCGGGAGGGAGTCGAACCCCCGACACGCGGATTTTCAGTCCGCTGCTCTACCAACTGAGCTACCTGGCCCTCTGGCTTTTTTCGCTCAAGGCGAAAGCGTGATAGTAAACAATCTCTCGACTTGCTGTCAAATTCTTTGTGCTCGTTTCCCTTCTCCAGGGACGCAAAATTTTCTTCTCACTTGCCCCGCACATAGTAGAGATAAAACAGGATCCAGCCTACGAAGACCGTAGTGCAGCCGATTCCGACTAGTAAAGATAAGCTTGAGCGCGTGGTGAAATACCGGTAAAAATTGAAGGCTCCAAGTACAGCTATTAAAAACCAGTACTGCAAAAAAATTCTCAACCCTTGCTTCCCTTCTTCACCCATCTATGAATCCGCCTATGTTTTAATATTTGTCTGTGAATCTGACCACCTTCGTGCACATCCCTCGCGCAATCGCGTTGACAGTCATTTCGTCATATTTGTAGTATCACTCGCCTCTTCATTTATACAAGGAGATTTTTACTTACGCATGTCAATCCTCTACGCGATTCTTCTGGGAATTATTCAAGGCTTAACCGAATTCATTCCCGTCAGCAGCACTGCGCACCTGACGCTAGCCGGCAAAGCGATGGGAGTAATCAACTATGACAATCCTGAAGAATGGACGGCATTCATTGCGGTCATTCAACTTGGTTCATTGCTCGCCGTCATCGTCTATTTCTGGTCAGACATTTTGCATATCATCAGCGGATTCATAAGAACCAATCTATCCTATATCAACAAACAGTCCGTGAATCCGACAGACAAATCAAACGCCTTGCTGGGCTGGATGATCATCATCGGAACCATTCCTGCCGCCGTAGTCGGGTTGGCTTTCAAACCTCAAATCGAAGGCGTTTTCACAAAAGATTTACGAGTCATCGCCGTAGCTTTAATCGTTCTGGCAATCGTTTTGATGATTGCCGAATTCATTGCGACAAGTCAGCGCGATATGACACAACTCAAACTCAGTGACGCAGTGGTTGTAGGCTTTGCCCAGGTCTTCGCTCTCATCCCAGGATGCTCGCGTTCCGGAAGCACAATTACAGGAGGATTGTTTGCAGGGCTGACCAGAGAAACTGCCGCGCGCTTTTCGTTTCTCCTATCGATTCCCGCAATTGGGGCAAGCGGACTTCTGGAATTGCCCAAAGCCTTGCACACCGTTGACCACAAAATATTAGCCGTTGCAACCATCGCCGCGCTTATATCGAGCTACGCGACAATCGCCTTTCTTATTAAATTTCTTCAACGTAATAGCACGATAGTTTTCGCTGGATATAGAATCATTTTAGGCTTCGTGATCATCACTTTGTTGGTGATGGGAAAAATAAGCGCGTAACCGGGTGAGTGAGAAAGACTTTCTACTCTCAATTGTTTGCGAACGAAAGGTGTATCCTTGCATAGGCGCAGAGGACAGAAAGCTTAGGCAGAGAGCGGCAGCCGACCAATTAACTTTTCAGGGGGAAGTTCAAACGCCTGAGTAGAGTATGAAGCCATAGTGAGAATTTGCTCTTCGGTTGAATCATTTTTATTTGTTCGCCAGCCCGTTCGATATGTTTGACTCGCCCTAGAATTTTATTCAAGGGAATGGCAAGATCGTTTTGCGTTGCGGCATCGCCGCGAGTTATCACCGTGCGTTCGTTCGAGGAACGTTCGATTTTGACCACTCTGTGAATCACCGCTGTGTCGTATCTGCTTTGATAAAGAACGATGTCGCCCTGATTAATTCGTCCGTCATTGATCGGCTCAATCATTACCAAATCACCATCTTCGATTGCCGGGCGCATACTGCTGCCGCTCATACAAATTTCTACTGTGAGGCTACTGGAAAGATTTTGGCGAGACCGCTCAAGAAAATCGGGTGATTCTAAATTGAATCCACGTTCCGCCTTAATACTGTCATAGGCGCGCATCTTTACTGCTCCTACCTCTAAGCTTTTGAAGTGATTGTCAACAGGTGGGATGAAACCCGTTGCCCAGGTTCATATCACCTTGTTGCAAATATAACGCATCTATCGCCAGTCGGAAAAGTCCCGCAAAGAATTTACAACAAAATATTATTTAGTCCTTAGTCCCTGGTCCTTAGTCCTTAGCTTTTTCTTGGTATTTATTCTTCCGATCTTAATCAATTAATACGCGGAAGGAGTTGTGAATCATTGAAATCAAACTAAGGACTAAGGACCAGGGACTAAGGACTATTTAGCGAATCTCTTTGATTTTGATATTGCGGAAGCGAGCTTTGCTGGTGTCGCCCCAAGCTCCCTTGCCGCCATGAACTTGTAACCCTACATAGCCTTCGCGTGGGTAGCGTTCTCGTGTATCTGTGAAATCAACTGTTTTGACATTATTCAAGTAAGCAGTAATATGCGGCGGTTGCCCCTCTATGCGCGCGCGAATTCGATTCCAACCCTTCACTTTGTAAGCTTTTTCCCAATCAACATATTGTATTAAAAATTCGCCGGCGGCAGGAGCATAAAGGCTTCCCACAAACCCTTTGTCCCGATAATCAATGGTGATTTGATAGCCCATACCATCTTCGCGGGTTCGCAAAAACAAGCCCGTGTCCACAGGGTACTCGGCTTGAAAGTCTAACTCGATTTCAAAGTCTGAGAACTTGCGATCCGTGCCAATCAAACCGCCTGTGTGATCTTTCTCCTGGTCTGCAATCAGCAAACCTTTTTCTATTGTCCAAATGCCGCCGCGTCCGCCATGGACGGCTTTCAAAGACCATCCCTTCATCGTCTTGCCATCAAACAATTTTTGCCAGCCTTGTGCATAAACAAACTGGGTGAGTATGAAAAAGGCTAGAACGATAGGTAAGATTTTTTTTTGCATTTTAATCCTTTGAACAAAATTCAGTTATTTCTGATGCGGCGAAAAACCGCCGTCTTGCCTGTTGAAGATGTCAGTTTCAACTCGTCACCAGTTGGTGAAATCGAAAGTGTGTGCTGTTTGTCAACAGGACTGATCTGCATCTTTTCATTTGCCATCAATATTTTTAAGATCAATTTGTCACTGCCTTCAATCTTATATTGACCGCTATCTGAATAGTCTTTTTTTCCATTCTTCTTTGAGACGCGAGAAAAAGAAGAAGGAGGTTTGAAGGTAATCTCTGTGGTGTTTGCGCTGCTAATCATTTCAACAAGCCCATCGTGTTGAACTTCGCTGATTGCGTATGTTCCTTGCAAAAGGGCTTGCGGCGGCATGGTCGTCCCCGCTGGTTGTGGTTCAACCTGTTTTTGTGATGATGAATTCTGGTTTGGGTTGCCATTTTGCCCTTGAGGCGAATTTGAATTCGCTACAGGCGTAGTTGAGGATGATTCCGATGCAGGATTTTTCGCGCATCCGGCAAGCAGTAACAAAGCGATGGTTAAGAGAAAAATAAAAACTTGTTTTTTCATATTTGATTCATGTTAATTTGTTTTATCACTGAATGAATATACAAAACAAATTTGCAGTTCGCCATTGTCAGAGCAAATCTTTCGTTGTCCCCCAAGAAATGCCCAGCTATTATTCAAGCAACGGCGTACAAATCAGGTTAGAAAGCTTGCGCAGTTAGCGGGTGGTCGGAATTAGAAATAGGAGAAAGAGATGAATACAGAATCGCAAAGACTAATCGAGACAGTATCGATCATGCGAGACGAAGACCTATTGAAAATGGTTCATCTTGATTCTGATCAATATCGACCAGAGGTTCTTACCTATGCAAAAGCTGAAATAAGGGATCGAGGAATTCCCTTCAATCAAGCAGTATTGATCAATGCTACAGGTTCAATGCCAGATCTACGCTTGGCAGCATTTTGGCGAAGTACCTGGAAGGCGAGGAAAATCATAGCATTTGGTATTGGCTTTGGGAGTAGTCTGACCTGTTTTGTTTGGGCTAACTTCGACAGTTACAGAAATATGTATAGAGGCAGTTGTGACGACTGCTTCGTATTTTTCGGCTTTCCCTTCGACCTGTATCAAACAGGAGGGTTTGCCGGGCCGACAACTATTTTGTGGGGTGGGTTAATAGTGGACGTTGCAATAGCTATACTTGTAAGTACCATCGCTGGCTGGCTGCTGAAATCCTTAATATCTAGATGTACTGCGTGACAATAAGCTATTTAACCACGGGATCGACCGGAGCCACGCAAGCCATTTTCGTATGGTTCGATCTGTGCTACTTGCGCGGCCCGGTTATACGAACCGTTAGGCGTATTGACAGACGACAATCGCTTGAAATTGTGCTGAGCGAGGGTAGCGTAGTTTGAATGGTTATCATGATCGTTTTTACGCAGCCTGAATCGGAGCGATAGGTCTTAAGAGAGAAAAGAGATACGAATATGAAAACATTAATGCATTTAAACTTTATTCGAGGATTAGTAGTCATTGTCGCGGTTGGACTCTTGGTTAATCCGTCTTTCAGCCAGAAGGCGAAAAAGAAATCAGCGAATCCTAAGACCCCAACAGTTCTTTTTGTTTGTGAACATGGGGCGGCGAAAAGTGTGATTGCGGCTGCCTATTTTGACAAATTCGCTAAGAAACAAGGGCTAAAATACAAAGCGGTCTCTCGCGGGACTAACCCTGATCCCGTGATCTCACCCGTAACGAAAAAGGGACTCAAAGAAGATGGGATTGATACAGGCGACTTGCAACCAGTGCTTGTCACCCAAAACGATATGGATGAGGCAACCCAGATCATCACTTTGGGTTGTAAGTTACCCAATGGCGATAAAGTAGCTGCAAAATTGACTGACTGGAATGAGATTCCCTCTCCCAGTAACTACCAGCTTGCGCGCGATGCAATCAGTAAAAGAGTTCAAAGCCTTGTTGAAGACCTGGCAAAAAAGGAAAAAGAGACGAAAAAAAGAAAGAACTCAGTGCATTGAAACTTCTCTTCAAGGCAAAATAGTTCTATTGAGTAGTGTGGTAATGCCGGGTTGTTTACTCTTAGCCCGCGAATGCGGGCGATAGCATAGAGCCCAGTGCGTGAGCGCGGGGGGTGAAGCGATTCAAATTCTCCTAGACCGTGAAACAGGCGATAGATCAGTTGCGTCAAATCTATTGCCCGTTTCACGGGCTCGCGAGTTTTGCGGCATTCCATACCCAGCGTTGCGCTACGCTCCACACTGGGCTTTATGCTTTCACCCGCTTCGCGGGTTCTTTTCTTGCTTCATTTCTTTCAGATTGACAACCACACACGATTACCCCACTACCATTCTATTGCTGTTGCTGTTGTTGCTGATCTTGTTGTTGGAGGCTCTCAACCGTAGTCCAGGTTGGCATCATGGTTTCTTCGTTTTCAGGGAGTTGTCGAACCGTTGGCGAAACCTGTACGGATACGCTCAATTCGCTCTCTGCATCACCTTTAAAAACGCCCCGCGTCGGCGGAACATCTGCATAATCGCGCCCTATGGCTGTGCGTATGTGACGATCTCCCGCTAAAAGATTATTCGTCGGATCGAACCCAACCCATCCTAATTCCGGCAGCAAGACTTCAACCCATGCGTGTGTAGCATCCTGGAGGGAACGGTCTTGATCTTCAACTCGATGAAAGAGGTAACCGCTCACATAGCGGCTGGGGATGCCAACCATCCGCCCTAACGCAATCATGATATGCGCAAAATCCTGGCAGACTCCTTGTCGGGCTTGCAAAGCATCATCAATTGGTGAATCAACCTCTGTACTC
>JANMSG010000966.1:0-14706 GCA_031389065.1 Acidobacteriota bacterium
CGGCTTACCAACCCGGTCGCTACCGCTCCCGGTTCTGACCGGGGAATGGCGCACGCCCGTTACAATGAACGAGCGCGCAATTGAGTAAGCCGTAGTTTGCGCTCATCATTGTTGAGAATGTTTGAATCGAGTCAAAGATTCTCAACAAGGCTAAGTATTACGGCTCCTTTTCCGAGATCTTCGAGGCTTGAATGACAAGCACAGGACAATGCGCCTCTCTGATGACTCTTTCAGCGACCGAACCAAAAACCAGATGCCGCCACCCTGTTCTACCATGAGTTGCGATAACCATTACCTCTGCGCCGATCTCTTCGGCAATCTGGAGTATCCCCTCGGCAGCGTCTTCCTGCCGGATTATGATTTGTGACTTTACATCTTTCGGCACTCGCTGTTCGATGATTTTCTGTAGTTGCTCCTCGGCATCTGCTTTTAATAATCGCTCATATTCTTCCGGGCCTTCAAAGGCGTAGAGCGGATCGGGCGGTATACCGTGTACCTTTGGCACGACGTGAACGACGAACATCTCCGCATCCATGTATTTGGCCATCTCGACAGTGGTTTGCAACGCCTCATAAGAAGCGTCGCTGAAATCTGTCGCGCACATGATCTTTTTGAAAGGAAACATACTCCATGTACCTCCATTTTATCTAAATCACTCATCGATAGTATGAGAATTATGTGTCTTTTCAATGTAAATAAATTGTTAATTCCCCTGATTTAGCCGGTAAATGTAATGTTCAAAACCAGTTAGTAGCTTTCACAACTTGCTTGAAAAGGTCTGTTCAGGTTTGCATTTTTCTGAAAGAGAGGGGGCACGCGCGCCCGTCACAAAAAAACGAGCGCGCGCTTGGGGGTGAGGAAGAAATTGTCAAACTTATAGTAAATTGCCTATAACCGTTCGGGTCAGAGGATTAACAGTGAAACGGACAATCCGCAGTAAACCGCCGAGCGGAGAACCACTGCCGCTTGAACCGTAGGTAACCGTTCCGGCATTGGCGTTGGGCGAGCCGTTTGGCAACAATTGATTGCTGACGATAGTGTAATCGGCAGGTCCGTTTGCCCAACCTAAGACACGCAAGATGTAACGCGTATTCGGTTGTACTTGCGCCTGAACGCGTTCGCTGGCAGAACCCCCAGCAGAACGAGAGATCAATGAACCATCTGCGGCTCGTAACTCAAAGTCCAGATCAATTGCTGCTGTTGAACTCAATATTGCATCAAGGAACAGCGCGTCTGATTTGGTGGTGATGTCTATATCGGCATAGGTTACGCCTCTGAAAGTCGGGTCAGCAAAGTTGTCATCCTTAACCACTCCGCCGCCGTGTGTTATGCCCGTCGGGTCGCCCAAGGGCAAAATTCCCGTGCGAGTTTCGCGGAAGACCGAATAGGTGATTGGCGGGGGCGGGTTGCTCGTACCATCGCCGCCTTGACCACCTGTGCCGCCTGTTGATCCTGTATAGTTTCGACCGATAATGACCGCATCGAAAGTGAACAGCCGCGCCAGCGGGTCATTGAATTCCAGGCGTTTTGCCGCAGAGGTTGCGCCCAGCGGCAACGATTGATTGTAAATAAAGGTCGGCACAGGAGAACTTTGATCAGCGTTGCGAACCGTTACTGTCGAATCAGAGATGCTGTTGATACGAAACTCTATCGGCGCGTAGATGGTCTTGTCGGTACCGTTTGCGCCGCGAGCGTTGGTCAATGTTTGGTTAAAGGCGAACACGCCATTTGTAAAACTGACGTTCGAGATCGCTGTATCAATTGCTGCTGTTATGTCTTGCGCCGACGCCACAGGTCTCGCGGAACCGCTCAAGTTCGAAAAGCCTACCTGACCATTTGCAGCAACACCTATAGCGCGAACCACATAATCGTGATTGAAGAGGTCGTTCAAGCCTTCGGGCGCGAAGACTTCGTGAACCGCGCCTCTGTCTTCGTAAGAGACCAGATTGCCGCTGACAAAAGCGACGTGACGGAAGCCTGTTGTCGAAGCGTCGCCATCGTTAAAGACGCGCTTGCCGTTGGCTTCGCGTTGACCTTCAAAGCCGATTTTACGTTTCAATATTTCATATGAAACCGCACCTTGTACCCCTTGCCAGGAAATGTTTAAAGTTCTACTTGAGGCAGGGGCGACGGAAACAAATTGCGGAATTGCCGGAGCGCTTTGCGAACCCGCAAACGGCGTCACCTGTGTGGAGATGGTAGCCGTGCCACCTGTGACCTCGCGGGCGTTGACGCCCATTTCGTGCGCTGCAAAAATCTGTTCGATCATAGCGCGATGTTTGCCTGGAGCCTCTGCGTCTGTCGGGTCACTTGAATAAAGCATCTGGTCTGCAATCAACATTGCGTCGCGAGCTTTTACCATCGTATCAGGCGCAGTCGTGCCCAGCACGTACATAGAACCTAGAAAATTGCGCTCGAATATTTCCGTGCCCTTGGTGATGGCTTTGGCGGCTAATCCATCTTTCGGTTGCGGACGTTTATAGGTCGTGTTATTCGGATAAACGCGGTTCAACATCTCACGAATATCCCACATCGTTGACATATAGATTTCGCCATCATAATGCTCTTCAAACGCGTAGGTGCCAGCATCGTTCAAGGTGCCTATGTCAGAGTACTTCAATGTTGAACGGGCACTGCGAATGTAGGCGAGGGAATCAGGGTTGCGTCCCAGATCACGGTACCGTTGGCGAATCCCCATAGCATTGACAACATAATCGCCAAGACTCGGATTATCTGTGATGGTGAAGGCCCACATATCGGCTTGTCCTTCGTTTAAGGCGCTGCCTTCTGGAGCACCTTCAAGGCCCGCAATCGGACTGGTGATGGCGTGCATTCCTTCGTGGTATGGCACAGTGCCTTCCAAGGCAAGGTCATTGAAATAGAAGCCATGTCCGTAAGAGGTTGGATTGACCACGAGAGGCGATTTTGTACCGGTCACGGCTTCGATAATGCTGGTTAAATTGAGCGCAAAAGCATTGTCCAGACCTAAAACTTTGGCTGCCAGATTCGGGTCTGTAGGGCTGGGCAATCTACCGTCAGCTGCATCCAGTGCGATGTAAATATTCGGTATGTGAACGGTCGCAGGAAGCGGAACCGTCTTGTTCGGATAGTCATCAGGAAAATCGCCTTGTCCGAAATTTCTACGGTCGCCGCCGACGTGCAAATAATCTACATATTCAAGCAAGTATGTGACGAAGAAGAAGGCGTTGATTTCGTCTTGATGCTCTGCAGGTTCGGCTAGTTGGTCTTGCTCATTAGTGCGCGCTTCAAAATTGAGCGGGTCGTTGACGCGAAAATGCCAGGTGCCCCGCGCCGCCTGCAAGAATGGTTGTTTGGATGCCAAGGCGTTGTTGACCAGGGCGTGTGTGCCTGTGAGTGTGCCTTGCAATCCCGTTGCAACATTTGATTGATCAAAGCTACGTAAGGTGACGCGCTCTTGACCTAAAGGAGTGCCATTGGCATCAACGCTAATGATGCCTTGATTTTTCAATTCATCGGTAATGGTCGGATACTTCGGATAGATGTCGGCAGTCAACGGCAAAGGAGCCTGTTGAAAATTGACGAAGTCCTTGCGCTCTATGACCTCGCCGGTGTTTGCATCAACCGAAACCATGTAAAGACCGAATGGATTGGTTGAAAACTTTGCGACTTTCCAGACCAGACGATAGCCGTTTGCGGTCGGATAGATGCCCAGAGTTGGCTGAACATTTTGCACAGCCGATGCTTGTTGTGCCAGATGATCTAGTCCGGGTTGAAGAAGGTTCGCAATGTGTTGTGGGACAGCAATCTGGAAACGCGCCAGGTCTGAATCGGCTGCGGCGCGAGCTTGGTCTGCGCTCAAGGTCGGCGTGGTGTTGACGTTGACATCGCGGAAGTATGGCCCGCTTGCCATAATGACTTGCTTATTTGCATTCATCACAAGCCCTATACCGCCGTCTTTGACATCAACGCCGCCAAAGGTCTGCTGGAAGCGAAGGAGATGTCCGCCCAACGCATCTTTCTGGCTGACCAGTCGCAAGTCGCCCGCATTGCTGACGCCGAACAACGCAGCGTTAGAAGCGATGAAGGAGCGTCCCGCTTGCTCAGGCGTAGCGGCGGACGGAAGGCTTGCAAAATCCTTCAAGACATCCACAGAGCCACCAAAGTCGTTCCAACGGACGGTCGCATTTCTCGAGGTTGAGCCGCTTTTCAATTGCGCAAGAGCGGCAAGCTGTTGGGAGGTTGCTTGCCGCGTACTGCCCAAGCCGCTCGCCAGATTCAAATCATAATTTGGCGCAGGGCGCGCATACATATTGAATAGAGAATTATTGCTGCCGGTGGACGTTTCTCCCGCTGCCTTCACGCTTGAGCGCGGCGCAATGAGTGACGCTGATGCTACAAGGACTGCCAGTAGAATCACTAAAATAATAGTTGATGATTTACGCAAGGACATTTTTTTTCTCCTTCAAGAAATGGGTATTAAATTCAAGCGATAAAAACCTTCCGTCGTTTGACGATATAAAAATAACAAAGCGCCATTGAGCAATACTTGAGTGCAGACTTGAGACAAACTTGAATACCTCGTATTTACGGCTTGCCTCTTTCGGGAAGCGGAAGAAAAAAAACATATGCAGTGTGGAGAGATGGTCTCGAACCGCTAGGCTAGTGGTCTCTCACCATCTCTCCACACTGCAAGATTCCTTTGTGCTTCCCTATTCTTACTGCCCGGAGGAGAAGGCTTGAGTAAACAAGCCGAGTTTTGTTGCTAAAGTGGTTCGCGTGATGTTGGTATTTGGCTCGAATCGCGGACCGGGTATTACAATGAATTGACCGGGGGCGATTTGTCGGACTTCCGCAGGGAAGGCTTCAAACAAGCCCTTGTCTATGGCAAGCTGAACATAGCCGCGCAATGACGCGGGAATTTCCGCGTTATCGCTCAACGCTTGCCCACCGACCATCACAACCGTGTTGGCTTTGGCTCTCGCTTCCGTATCTCTTCCCAGAGCGCGAACGAACGCCACAGCAACATCCAGGCGATTGACCAGCGCATACGGATTGAAGGTGGAACCGCTGGCGTGAATCAATCCTTGCGGGTCAAAATTCCAATCACGGAGCGTCGAGCCGTTGGCGGTTACGGCTTCAACAAGGGCTGCCAGATTGCCTGATACATCTGTGAATATCGGTGTAGCGGCAGGTGATTGACGCAACGGCACATTCAAAGCCAGTGTGCGTGCGAAATCTTCGCGGCTTACAAACGCATTCGGTCGGAAGGTACCGTCAGCAAAGGTATCCATCATTCGGCTCAAAATCACAGATTCAATCAGCGTTTGTGACGGATGCCCTTGAAGATCTGCAATCGGCGCGAGGATGAAATCTTTCTGCCTGACGGTCACTTCGACAGGGGTTGGCAAAGCAGCGCCGTTGTAGCCGCGGATCTCAACAGTCCACTGTCCTGACATAGGATTTTTGACGATGACCTGACGATTGCCCGCGTCAAAGACTGGCAGCGCAACTGTGCTTGAAAAGGTCGCCCCATTTGGTGCCGTCAGCCGCATCGAAAGTATGTTGCCGTCGCCGCTTTCCGCTATGTTGTCGAAGGTGGCAAAGACATCCAGCACATCCATTCCGGCAACCACTGTAAACGGACGTGAATTGGACGAGACAGGACTTGGAGCGGGTAAATAATCAATGTGAAGACGCTGCGGCGCAGGACCTTGTGTAGTGATTTGTTGGTTAAATGTTGGGTTGTTGACGGTGCCGTAATTCTTGGTTCGATGAAAGGCTTTATCAACCGCAGCATAAACATTGACGTAGCCTGCTCCGACTTGAAAATCCTCGTAGCCAGGCATACGCGTTGCCGTTTCCCTCAAGATTTGTATTACGTCATCCGGCGTAAAAGACGGGTTAACTTCCAAGAGCAGTGCCGCTGTTCCGGCGATGAACGGACATGACATGGAAGTGCCGCTGATTTGTGTGTAAAAAGGAATGTAGGCAGGGGAAAGCTCCGCGTCATCGGGTCCACCGTTGGCAAAGACGTTGCTCTTTGCGCGAGTTGAAATCATTGCGGCGGTGAATTTTGTAGAGTTGGAAGCAAACTCGCGACCTGTGCCTGGCGCGGTGATGGTCGGAGCATCGAAATCATTATTCGGGTCATCATCTGTGAGACGATCTTCTATAGGTGTACCGCGTGATGAAAAACCTGCGAGCCCGCCTTCTTTGGTTCCTGCGGCAACAGAGATTACCCAAGGGGCTTTTGAATAACGATTGTGGGTTTCTCTACCAGGTCCGGAATTGCCTGCCGAAAATACGACAATGATGTTGCGCTCGTATGCCTTTTTGGTAGCGATATTGAGCGGGTCATCGGCATTGAAAGCGCCGTGACTGCCATACGAATTCGAGATAATGCGTATGCCATAGCGAAATTGATTGGCAAGCGAATACTCGAAACCGCCCAGCGCGTTCAGGATAAATAAAACCGCGCCTGAACCTGTGCCAATTAACTTCGCGCCGGGTGCGACTCCCGCATAAAGTCCGCCGGAATTCTGCCCTGTACCACCGACGATGCCTGCACAGTGTGTGCCGTGCCCGATGTTCAAATCGGTGTCGTGAAGGTTTTCAACGGCTTGCAAAGATGTGAATCCGGCCACCGTATCGGTGTCTGTCAACAATTGTACATTTTGAATCACATGGTCACCGAATTTC
This sequence comes from Acidobacteriota bacterium, assembly GCA_031389065.1. Lineage (GTDB taxonomy): Bacteria > Acidobacteriota > Blastocatellia > UBA7656 > UBA7656 > JACQDB01. Next base: position 6,682 of record JANMSG010000966.1, read on the forward strand.
AGGTCGTCGTGGGTAGCATCAATTCCCGAATCGTTAATGACTACAGAGAAATTTCCTCTACCGGATACCGGCAAACCACCATTGGCTAAGGTAAATCGCCTGTCATTGAGCACACGATCAACGCCCGTCAGAGTTCGCGTTTGATTGTCGTAATAGGTGAGCCTGTCATTTGACCAGATGGAACGGACACTATTATTTGCGGCTAGGGCGCGAACTTGTCCGGCAGTTGCGGGGAAAGCGACCATCCCAAGTTGCTGCAATGAACGACCATTGGTTACGCCAACTCCGCGCAACAGGTTCAGGTGCGATTCGTTCAAGCCATTGTTAGTTTGAAAAGCGACAATGACAACCCCAACGCTGGCATTGTCGCCAAGACCTTGAAGACTGCCAGTCAATTTCGGACTGAGAGTTGCTGCCAGCGTCGTTGCGCCCAAGACGCAGCAAAAAATCACTGTTAAAAATATTGCTTTGCTAAAGGATTTTACTAAAGAGGCTTGATTCTTCATGGCTACCTAGCTCCTGTGTTTCAAGATTTCGTTTTTAAGCGGCTTTCCGCTCTGCAATTTTTTCGATGGATAAAGAGTAGCAAGAAGGCTTTGAGAAAAACTTGAGGCATTTTCAGCAGGAAACTGTGGTGGGAGGTTTGAGAAAACTGCTGTATTCGCAGCGTTTAGTGGAGCTTGAGGAAAACTTGAGAGGAATCAGAATCGAAAAGAAAGGGTAGTGTCCTATAAGTAGTGGTGTTTTGTGAGAACCCGCGAAGCGGGTGAAAGCATAAAGCCCAGTATGAAGCGAAGCGGAGTGCTGGGTATGTTCATCATCATAGCCCTCTAGCCCGCGAAGCGGGTGATAGAGCCTGCGTCGCAACGATCTATCACCCGCTTCGCGGGTTCGCTATTATATCGCGCCTCTGTCCACGGGCTAACACCCGTGGCTTTATGCTTGCGCCAGCTTCGCGGGCTGTCAAAGAGCCACACAAGATTAGGACACTACCAAAGAAAGCAATCATTCAATAGAAATACATTTGTAGAGGCGCACAGCAATGCGCCCCTATTTTTCTATTCTGTAGCCATTCTCTGAATAGCAACCAGCGCGTGAGCTAGTTCCGCGCGAGTTAAGTAGTTGCCGGGACGGAAGGTGTTGCCATCGGCAGTCAACAGTCCGCGAGAAATTGCTACAGAAACGTAACCTCGAAGATGCGATGGAATAGACAATAAATCTAATATTGAAAGAAGACTGCTGTTTTGTGCTTCCGCCTCGGCTCTGAGTCCCGCAGCGCGAACTAAAACTACCGTTGCTGTCAGCCTGTCAACAAAATCATTCGGGCGGAAATAAGCGCCTGTGGCATCAGGGAATAATCCAGAGCTTGAAGAAAATTGGGCGCTTTCGACAAAGTTTCTGGTCACCAAATCGCGCACATCTGTGTAGCGCGGTTGCGCTGCCAAATATTGCGGCACACACCCGTCATACATCAAAGCCTCCGCCAAAGCCGAGCGCGTCACCTTAAAGGTAGGGCGGAATTTATTGCCGTAGGCGCTCATCACACGAGTTCGCAAGGCTTGATAAATTTCGGCTCGACTGGTGGCGTTCAGATTGTTCAAATCGTTGAGAGGCGCAAACTGCGCTCGCGTAATTTCTACAGCGCCAGTAAACGATTGAGAGGATACGGAAACCAACGACGAATTATTGATACGTGCCTGCCATACGCCATGTGAAGGCGAATTGAGGATGACTCTTTCGCGTTTGCCCGTAAGTCCTGGCAAATTCAATTCATCGGAGGCGGCTTGTTGCCTGCCGCTTGCGTCATATACCTTCAGCCCCAAATCAGTTAAAGACAAAGGCGGTCCCCAGGCAATCTGCACAGAAGCCAGCAGCGCGTTCTCCGGAATCGTGATATTCGTTTCTGTTCTGCCGCCAGGCAATACCATGCCTGAAAATTGCTGCGGCACATCCGTGATAAATTCCACGCTACCTCTATTTAAACTCGCTCGCCAGGTCCCTAAACGACGTTGTGGAAAAGCTGCTTCGATGACCGCCGCCTGCGCGCTCAACATCCCCGCGCCGACTTCGTGTTGATAATATTGCGGCATTGGCGTAGCCGTTCGTTGCAAAATATCGCGCACCTCTGTCGGATTCAGATTCGGATTCACTTCGAGCATCATTGCGACCGTTGCAGCAACCTGCGGCGCAGAAAAACTGGTGCCGCTTGCGGTGGTGTAAAATGGTAGATCGCCAAGCGATAGTCTGCGCGTATCGGCATCCAATAATCCGAGTGTGCCTGTGACCCCAATGGCGCGAGGAGCAATGACGCTAACGCCCGGCGCGACAAGTGTCGGATGAAACAGTCCACTAGCGAAAGCGCCACGCGAAGAGAATTCGGCAATATGACCTTGATGATCCGTAGCTCCTACGCTAATCACCCAAGGCGCAACTGCGTAAGGATTCAAGGTATTCATTCCGGGTCCTGTGTTGCCCGCCGAAAAAACTACATTCACACCACGCTCTGTAAGAATCTTTGTAGCGATGTTCACAGGGTCATTGAAATCGAAGACGGTGTTTGCCGAAAAGCTGCAATTGACCACCCGCGCGTTATAATTACTGCCGCTTGTCAACAGATAATCGAATCCCGAAAGCACAAAGGAAAGCGTCAAATCGCCAGCGCTCAAACCAAGAATTCGCGCCCCCGGAGCGATCCCCGCGTAGCGTCCGCCAGAGCGCACGCCGTTTCCTGCAATGACTCCGGCAACAAAAGTGCCGTGTCCGTAAAGTTGATCTGTGTTCGGAAGATTTTCGATATTGGCAGGACCGACAAAGCCTGCGCCTAAACTTTGCGCGTCTAAAAGTTTGACGTTCTGCACGACGTTTCCGGCAAGGTCTGCGTGAGTTCCATCCACGCCTGTATCGAGTACGGCTACGGTTACGTTGCGCCCTGAAACGGCAATGCCTTGATTGTTACGCGTCAATTCCCTGTCAGCCATAACGCGGTCTGCGCAATTCAACGCAAGGTATGGGTCGGCATTCGATTGCAGAGTTCGATTACCGTAAATTGACCGCACGGCAGCAAAGCGCGAGACCTCAATTATCTGTTGTTTCGTCGCCGTCAACGCAATCATAGGTAAACTGCGAAAGCGCGTGCCTCCGAAAATACCTAGTTGTTGAAGAGCGGCTATATCTGTATCTGTAGGAAGGTGATGATAGACCACCACAGCATTGACATTGCTATCGTCGGTCAATTGATTCAATGAAAGTGCAAGTTCCGGGTCAACGCTTTGCAGACCAACGCCTGTGTTTTGGTCCGCCCCAGTCGTCGCTATGCCGTCTGCTCCAGTTGTCGCTATGCCATCAGCACCTGTGACGGCTATGCCGTTTGCGTAGGTAAAGGTGATATTGTCGGCGCCTGTGACGGCTATGCCGTTTGGTGAAATCGAAAAGACCGTACCATCAGGGCTTGTCACAATCGCGCTATCGGCGTTCTGAAAATTAAAAGAGTCTGCACCGGTTGTCGCTATGCCATCGGCTCGCGCAATGGTGAAAGCGTCTGCACCGGTTGTCGCTATGCCGGTCACGCCTCTGAAGATAATGCCGTCCGCGCCTGTCGTCGCGATGCCGCTTGCCTGCCTGATGTTCAAAGCATCAGCGCGATAAGTTCGTCCGTCGGCTCCGGTCACGGCTATGCCATCGGCTCCGGTCACAGCTATGCCATCGGCTTGATTGACGAGCATACCATCTGCGCCTGTGGTGGCGATGCCGTTGCCGGAGGCATAGGTAATGCCGTCGGCTCCGGTTGTGGCGATGCCATCGGCACCCGTTGTGGCAATGCCGTCTGCGCCTGTGGTAGCGATGCCATTTGGCGTAAAAGCCAACACACCATCGGCACCGGTTGTTGCTATGCCACTTGTGTTGATGAAGGTGATGCCGTCCGCACCTGTCGTTGCGATGCCGCTTGAACGAGTAATCGTCAGTCCCGCTAAAACAGGGCTGGCGCTAAATAGAAAAAGCAAAGCCAGGGTAATAGGCTTTTGAAATCTTTTATAAAGTAGTCTCATTAAAAACTCTCAACCGTAAACCATTTATAATGTTCGAAAACGACAGGCAAGTGTAACAATCGCCTGCACATTCGATTGCACACAATACGACAGTTCTGCTTTTGGGGATGAAGAGAATTGACTTCGGGATCGCTCTTTTGCAAAACGCATTTTATATAAGCCCTCCCTACTTTTCAAGCTGTTTATTTCCCCATCGATTCGGCGGTTCTGCGTAAAATTTACGCAGGATGGTCGGCAAAACCGGCAAAAACTTCTCGACTCCAAATTGAACCGGAACACCTGAAAATGCTGTGAAATTTGATTATTTCACCAATTCTTTGTAAAGCCTTTGGGTTTCTGCCGCAGGCTCCACCCCCAGCTCTTTTTGCAACAGCTTTCGCAGAGCTTCAAACTGCTCTTTTACTGCTACGCGATTGCCTAGCGCAGCGTGCGCTCGCATCATCCTGCAATGTATGTCTTCACGGAACGGATCGTCGCGCAAAATCTTTTGCGATAGCTCCAGCGCGCGCGTCCAGTCTTCATTCTTCTGTGCGATTTCAGTCAACCCCATCAACATACGCAAATACTGTTCCAGGTAATACGCTCGTGGCTCTTCCATCCATATGTCGTAACTGCCTTTCATAAATTCGCCGCGATACAAAGCGATTGCTTCTTCATAAGCCCTGGCGCACTTTTCAAAATCGCGTGCCCGACGAGCCGTTTCACCCTCGGTCAGCAGCCTATCGAAATTTTCTGTGTCTATGCGATAAGAGAAGTCCGGGTTCAACTGATAATCGCCATCGCGATAGAGCAGAAAATTCTGCTTGAGCGTTTGTTTGCTGTTGAGCGCCTTGCGTATGTGCGACACCGTCGGATGAAAATTCTTTTCCACAACATCAAAATCCGATTCTCCCCAAAAAGTGTCAATGATGGAGTCTTTCGAGGCTCGGCGATGCGGTCTGGAAGCGATGAAGCAAAGAATGTCACGGGCACGGCGCGTCGTCCAGACCTCTGCGGTCAGAGAATGCGACGGATCGCGGAAGATTTCCACGTGTCCCAGTAAATTCATTGTCAGGTCGGTAACCGGCGGCGAAGCGACGCTCGCCAGAGAGACTTGCATCACAGGTTGCGGGGTTGACTGTGAGGCAACCGCTACCTGTTCGCGCAACTCCGCCGGCAAGAGCGCACAAGCATCAGGCATGGCAAATAATTGCCGATTGAGTGTCACTTCGCGCTGTAACCAATATTCGTAATCGTAGCTAACGGCAAGAGCCAGAGCCCGCCGCAGATGCTCTAACATCTCGCCTTCTTTTCCAGCTTGCAAAGCACAAACCGATAGTGCCATTGAAGCTTGCGCTTCGTAATAATGCAGCCCGTGTTTGCGAAAATATGTACAAGCGGTTTGCAACTCATCGCATGCAGAAGCGCCCTCGCCTTGCGCAAGCCGTATGCGCCCGCTTGCCAGAGAAGCGATGAGCGCTCCCAATTCGTTGCCTGCCGCTGTTCGAGCCTTGATAAGCTGGTCAATGCGTAGCCGCGCGGTTGTCAAATCACCCACCTGCAAACAGAGAATCGCTTGCTCTTCCAGAAGTTCTTTATGGGTCAGGTCTATGCCAGCGTCTTCGTAGGCGCGACCGGCGCGTTCGTAATATTCCAATGCATGGGTTAGGTCGCCCGACTCGCGATAGAAATTACCGTACGCCTCAAAGATTTCGCCTCGTAGTGCTGTGAGATTAAAAAGCTGGCTACAGGCTAATGCCAAATTCAAATGCTTTTCGCAAATTTCAAAATCGCCTCGGTACAAATGACTCCGCGCAATATTTAAATAAGCCGTAGCGTCTCTTGGCATTGGCGGCAAATCGTCGCTGTCGCGCAGCATACGTTTCAACCACCGCAGCGCTTCGCCGAAATCGCCGCGCACCATCGCCGGCAACCCTAAATTGTGGGCGATTAACCTGACGTAGTGTTCGTCACCTTGCTCTTCGGCAAATTGTAAAGCGGCGCGGAACTCACGTTCTGCGGCTGACAAATCACCTACAGCCATCAAGCAGAGTCCTCGCGTGTTGCCGCATTTGATGTGCACGGCGGTCTGCTCCACGGTTAATCCGACAGCACGATCAAGATACGAAAAAGCCTTTTCATAATCGCCACGCCTTCGCGCAATCGTCGCCAAAGAATGCAAGGCTTCGCCTTCCCCTCTTTTATCTCCGCCTTCCTGCAACAAAGTGGCGGCGCGGCGCAATAAAGATTGGGCAGCATCATAGTCGCCGCGCAAGCGTAAAACTTCTGCTTGATACGCTAAGGCTCTAGGGTATTTTTCGATGGCGTTGGTGGGGATCGCTTCAGCAAAAGAGTGCAAAGAAGACAAAGCGCCCGCCGCAACCCATTCGCCACCGTGCTCTGCAATGACCGCTGCGGCGCGTTCAAACTCTTCGGCTCTGAGCAGATAACGAACGCCTTGTTCCCAATGCCGCAGCGCTAGAAAATGCTCGGCAAAACGCAAATGTTCGACGGCGAGACCTGTGCGCCCGATTTCTAAACGCAAGCGACGACGCAAAAAGCTTTGAAAGAGCGGATGCAGACGATACTCTTCGCCGCCTTCATCGCTTGCCACCGTAATGAAAACATTGCGTCGCACCAGAGTCGGCAACACCGAACGACAATTCATATCCGGGTAAAGTTCTGTACACAAACGCGCTTCCACTCGATCAAGCAGAGCGATTCTGAGCAGCAGGGCTTGCACCCCTTCGGCTTCATCGGCGAAAACCTCTTCGGCAAAATAATCAAAGATGTCGTATTCCGATTGTCGCAGAATTTCAACCAGGTCAGGCGATTCGCCATCGAGCGCGCCGCCTGCCAAAGCCTGCCTTTGCGCGACCTGTCGCACCAATTGCAGTGCGGTGATCCAGCCATGCGTGCGCTCGCGATATTCAATCAATTGCTCAGGTGTGATCTCCAGATCAAAGACCTTGCGAAAAAGCTCCTGGGTCTCTTCATCTGTAAAAAGTAAATCGTTGCGGTCAATGATTGCCAACGAAGATTGCGAGCGCAGACGCGCAAGAGCAAGTGGCGGAATGTCGCGTGAAACAATAATGACGTGCATCAAATCCGGCAGATAAGCCAACAATCTGTCAACCACGCGATGGACAGTTGTCTCTGTGCCTAGATGATGATAATCATCAAGCACGAGGATTAGGCGTTGTTCAACGCGTTCCAAAACTTCATTGAGCAAGACATCAACTGCGCGTTCGGGCTGCTTTGCCAATTCGTCAGCCGATTGCTGCAAATACGAAAGCGTGATTTCGCCAAAGCCTTCCACAATCTGTTTAATGCCATTGGTCACGTAGCCTAAAAAGACAAAGGGGTCGGCGTCTGTGTGGTCGAGTTGATACCAGACGAATCGCTCATTATGTTTGCGAACAAAATCGGCGACCAGCGTCGTTTTGCCAGAACCCGCATTGGCAGTAACCAGGGTCAGGGGGTGAGCCAGATTCGCCAGTAATCTTTCTGTCAGGCGCGGACGCAAGAGCAGTTCCGGCACGGGGCGCGGAGGCAGAAGTTTGGTTCGTAAAAAAAAGAAGGTCGAAGAATTTTGTCGCGCAGAGGGTTTGTCCTGATTTGATTCAGGATGGCTGAAGTTTGTCGCCATCGGCGGTGCATCCTTTATTGAGATGTCTGAACCAAAGCCGAACATAATTGGCTGGTAAGCCACGCCTCCTCCGCTGAAGATGATTCTCCATCGCCAACGAAGTTGCGTTGTTCTAATCTAGTTCTGAACCGTCGCAAAACTTTTGTCAGCCATGAAGTAACACAAAGCACTTAGATAGTCAAAAAACCCTGCCGCAAAAATTCGCACCTCAAGTCAATGGCATTCAATCTAGGAGAACTCCTTTTCGGTGCGCGGACATCTATAGACTTTAAGAAAAAGATTTCTTCTGAAACGACCTGTACGGGCGACCCTCTGTGGTCGCCCCTTCTGGCAATCCCTTTGTTTTTGGGC
>JANMSG010000972.1:0-4698 GCA_031389065.1 Acidobacteriota bacterium
AACCAGTGCGTTGGTCGCGTCAGCCGTCCCGCAGCTTTCAATCTGGCGTAAAGCGGTGTCGAGGGGAAAGGCGTGAGTTGCCCGAATACAGGCAAGCCTGGCGCCCAACTGCGAATCTGCTGGAGCGTGCGGTCGGCGACACCTACCGTGTCGTTGTCCATACCGAAGATAAAAGAGGTAATGGCATGGATGTTGCGCTGCGCCAGTCTATCCAACACGGCGGCGTACTCACCGGGCTTATTGAATCCTTTGTTGACATCTGCGAGGTTGGTCGGATCAATAGACTCCATGCCTATAAATATCCACTTGCCCCCGGCAGCGGCGATCAGGTCAACCAGTTCTTCGTCGCGCAACAGGTTCGCGCTAATCTGCGCCACCCAATTTAACTGCGCGTTGGCAGCGATAATATCGCGCAGGAGCGATTTCGTGCGCTTCGGGTTAATAGCAAAATTGTCATCAATGAAAAACACCGCCATTTGTCCGCCATCTTTGTGGGCGCGGGCTTTCAATCGAAGCAATTCATCAACCACACTTTCGTTTGAACGAAACCTGATCGAGTCGCCGAAGAAACCCGTCACGGTGCAGAATTCGCAACCATAAGGGCATCCTCTGCCTGATTCAATCGGAATCATGCGGAAGCTCCCCCAGCCATCTCCCAGGCGTTTGAGAAAGGGCGCGAAGATTTTAGGAACAATATTGAACTGCTCTAAATCCATCGTCTCCCAAGGGATAGACGGATAGGGCTGAAGGTTGGGTTTGCGATCTTTGCCCATCTCATCAACCGGCAGATAGACGTCCTGGAGTTCGCCTCTTGCAGCATCGGCGACGATCTTTGGCCAGGTTTCATCGGCTTCGCCCAAAGCAATCGCATCGGCGTGGCGGGGACCGCCGCTACGTCCGAGCGCTTCATCCGGCATCTCCGTAACGTGCGGACCGCCCATCACAACGGGCACTCCTATGGCGCGAATCGCATCTGCCATACGGTATGCCTTGGCGATCATTCTGGTCATCGCGCCGATGCCGACCAGATCAATTTTTTGCTCTTGCACGAATCGCGCAATGCCTTCTTCATCCATGCGCTGGGCGTTGCCGTCAATCAGCACAACTTCATGTTCGGGTGGGGTCAAGGATTTCAGCAGAAACATCCACAGATGCGGCATAAAATTGCTTGATACACCATTGTCAGGATTAAAAAGTAAAATTTTCATCAGTTCCTTTCTTGATTCAGCGAATATCTCAAGAGATGCGAGGGTATTATCTGGCTGAGCTTCCCCTGCTCATATCGCTTTGGATGAAAGTGCTATCGTATCGCCGTTAATCAATATTATAGCGACGTATTCTTGCGTTTCGTGACCAACTAGAGCGATTCACATTTCCGTTTCTCTATCTTCGATCTCTTATTTACCAACAGCCAGCGCATCTGTCTGCATATCGGTCTGCAATTCGGCAATTTTTGAGCGTAGATGTGCTTCCTGCTGCATATCGGCAATTTTTGAGCGTAGCTCTTCTTCCTGCATAGCAATTTGCTTGATCTTCTTCAACTCCTTACCTTTAAATTCAAAAAAAGTTGCCATCTGAATAATCTGGCTCGCTCCTTTGAAATCAGAGGGATTATCGCAAAATTTTTCTATGCCCGGATCAAACTCTCGGCAACCGATGCGGACAGGCTGTTTGAGCCCCAAGGCGCAGACGCCGTCTTCTTTACGCTGTAAGCAGAATTCACAAATAATCATCAAGCGCTTCCTTTGCAGACGCCAAACTGTCGTCATTGTCGCAGTCTCATATACTAGCGGAGACAGAAAACAAGGCAGCAGTCTGCCTGAACTCAATCCTTTTACCTAATGACGGATAGTGTCTACCGAGACTCATCAATCAAGCCCAAAGAGATCCTTATCAGGAGAGTCTGTACTCTGATTTTGTCGCTACAGGGCTTCGCTCATGTGGGTCACACTCGCACCATATCATTTGCGGCATGAATAATACAAACTATAATTGCTGTTGTTTGATCAGAAGGGTTGAGCAACCGCTCGCCTTAATGCATATCATCACTGAGCTTTATCCGCGCAGGTGAGGCGAAAATAGTTTGCTGTTTTAAATTAGGAGACAGACTGAATCGTTACGAATCGCTTGCCTGAATCACTTTCATTTTGTCCGACTACAAATATACTGTCCTATATCATTACACTTTGACTGTACCTCAACGTTTCACTCTCTCATCATTTTTCGGCTGTTTACTAAGCCGCTTCTATCTATCGCTAGCAATAAAACAAGTTATTAGAAATCCGTTTTCTTGGTACATAAATTGCCCTTAAAAAAGTTTCGAAACCAGTACGACTGCCAAAACCAGTGAATATGTATGAAAACCATTTTCAGGATTTTTAAAGCTTCATATAGAGATTGTGATGTCCTGATTTTTATAACGATTCATTCATATTTTTAAGGACACGCACATCTCTAACCAAGAGGTTAAAATGAATCTACATAGATCAAAGCTAAATGAATCAGCTTTCCAAAAGGTGAAAGCTGAAGACGGAAAAAAGAAAGAGGACTCACCGACGGAGGAACAAATCCCTGTTCCTCCAACCGATGATATCTCTTCCCCCATAAAGGAACCGGTTGAAGATGATAAGCCGACAAATCCAATTATTGATGAAGAACAGATCAGACCAAAAATGATTGTTTAATGAATACAAGCTGGACATCAGTTTTTATTCATAGAAGGAGAGGATACTTATGACTAAGAGAATACAAACCGTTATTACATTATCGCTGATTGTTTTGCTTTCCGGCATCACCTCAGAGGCATTAGCCCAAAGAACGAGCCGCGTAAGTGACTACCAGATGAATCAACTTCTGCGACGCATAGAAACGCGCGCCGGTACACTCCAAAGAAGTCTGAACCAGACATCCGATAGAAGCCGTTACGAGGGTACGACAAGAGAAGCAGGAATCAATCGTTACCTAACCGATTTTACAACGGCAACGGCTCGACTTCGTACAAACTTTAATAGTCGGGAGAATGTGAATGCCGACGTAGAAGAGGTGTTGAATCGCGGTTGGGCAATCAATAATTTCATGAAGACTAATCGTTTAGGCAGCCCTATCGAGAGAGAGTGGAACTATTTGCGTAGCGACTTGAGAATGCTCGCAAATTACTACAATGTTGCGTGGCGATGGGATGAAATTTCCTATAATCCTTATCCGGGGTCGTCTAACCAAAATCCCAATAATACTAATCCCGACAGAGTCCGTGTAAGTGACTACCAGATGAATCAACTTCTGCAACGCATAGAAACGCGCGCCGATACTTTTCAAAGTAGCCTTGCACAGGCACTCAACCGAAGCCGCGCTAACGGCTCAATTCGAGAAGACGAAATCAATAATTATGTCAGAGAGTTTGAAGTCGCTACAGATAGATTGCGCAATAACCACAATGGCAGAAGAGTTGTAAATGCAGACGTTGAGGAAGTGTTGAACCGTGGTTGGGCAATCAATAATTTCATGAAATCAAATCGTTTGGGAACTCCTACCGAAAGTAATTGGAATTATTTGCGCACTGACCTCAGAACACTGGCAAATTATTACAGCGTTTCCTGGCGATGGGATGAAATCTCTTATAATCCTTATCCTGGTAATTCGGGTAACCAGAATAATCCGTATCCGGGTAATCGAGGGGATTCCAACAACCATTTGACGGGAACCTACACGCTCGATGTTTCGCGTAGCGATAATGTCCACGCTATCCTTACCCGCGTGACCCGTGGACAAGCTCCTGAGGAAGCCCAGCGCATTCACACTGCCTTGGAACGTCGTTTGGAGTCTCCCGAAAAGATTGCGATTGAGCGTTCCGGTCGTCATATCGTCATGGAGTCAACAGTAGCCCCGCAAGTTACTTTTGATGCAGATGGTCGCGAGCAAATTGAAACCAGGCAAAGTGGGCGAACGGTTCGCACGGTAGCAACTTTAGTTGGAGATCGCTTGACCATCAATTCAACAGGTGATCGCGGCAACGATTATTATGTCTCGTTCGAGTCTATCGAATATGGTCGTGCCCTCCGCGTCACCAGAAGATTCTATACGGAGCGTTTGAACACTCCTGTTGAAGCGCTGAGCGTTTATCGAAAGACTGCCAACACGGCTCAATTAGATGTATATGCTGGTGGTCGCGATACCAATTATCCTAGAGATAACACTGATCCGGGTAACCGCGAGACTACCAATCCGAGAGATAACACCGATCCGCGCAGAGCCAGTGGCAGATATGTTATCCCGAACGAAACCGCATTGACGGCTACTCTGAACGATGATTTGACCTCAAAGCAAACACGCGAAGGTGATCGTTTTACCATGACCGTAACTTCGCCGAATCAATATGAAGGTGCGATTCTTGAAGGAACGGTTTCAAAGGTAGAGAGATCAGGGCGCGTTTCGGGTCGCCCTGAACTGGTTCTCAATTTTCAAAGCGTTCGCCTGCGTAACGGTACCACCGCTGAGTTTGCGGGATTCATTGATCAAGTGAGAACGACAAGTGGCGAGACCGTTAAAGTGGATAACGAAGGCTCTGTTAAAGACGACAGCCAGACCTCGAAAACCATTAAACGATCAGGAATCGGCGCAGCCATAGGCGCCATCATCGGTGGCATTACCGGCGGTGGTCAAGGTGCGGCGGTTGGTGCAGTGGTTGGCGCTGGCGCTGGC
>JANMSG010000991.1:0-2005 GCA_031389065.1 Acidobacteriota bacterium
GATCGCGATCCTCGCGGATGTGGCGAAGCAAGTCAATCGCATCACCATTTCGCGTTGTCTGCACGTCTTCAACTCTGCGCGTCCAGGGGATGTGCAGGCGAATTGCTTCCTGTTCCGCTTCGTTAAAATAATGCTGGTGGCGCTCATCCGTTAAAATTCCAAACAGCATTTTCTTATGAACGTATTTCGAGCGAAACGAATTTACATAAACCGCAGCGCCTGATTTGTAGCCTTCAACAAACGGCTTGCACTCATCAATTTTTTCAAGCAACTCGGTCGTCAGCACACGCCTGTAAACAATGTCTATCTTAAAATCACCGTGATGCAAATTCCCTGCTCTCATCTCCAAATCGCGCGGATCTGCAATGGTTGTCGCGTAGCCTCTGCTCTCGAAAAATTCTTTAAACAACTCAAACTCGCGTTGCGTAGGCAACCCTTTGTAATCAACTATGCCTATGCTTGGTTGCTCGCCCGCGCCGCGTACTTGTTGGTAAATCGCAAGAAGCGCGTCAAGCATATTTTGTCTGCAATACATTGGCGTAACTTTATGGGTTTTCTGAAACTCAACCATCAACGGCAACTGCAAAAAGATTTCAGCCGCGACATCTGCATACGCTATGCCTGCCGGACACTCGCCATTCAATTCAACGAAACTATACCGCTCGCTGGTTAAAAAGGAATCCAGTCGCGAAGAGACGGAAACATTTTCGTATCCGGGACTTGCCGCAAGCAAATCGCGCTCGCCTTCCGTAACGCCGATTTGCTCAAGCATCAGCGCGTCCTTCGGAACATTGCGCCCGACTTTTTCAATCGCGCCCCAGACTGTTTCGCAGGCGTTTTTAATCCGCCGCCATTGGTTTGAAGTAACGAAGTGCGGGCGCAAATAGGGCGCGAGTATTCGGCCGCCAAATACAAAGCGCACCTCTTCAAATTTCTTAACCAGATAGTCATGAGATTCTTCGAGCAACGCAGGATTGCGCTCAATAATATCGTTATAATCTTTGACCGCTTGATTCATCATTTCTCCGGTAATTGGTAGTCGGTGGTTAGCAGTCGGTGAACTGGCTAGAAACCTGATTCTAACCGGCTGCTGACTGCTGGCTACTGACCTCTATTTATGCGCCAATGGGCTGTCCGTAATTCGGTCGCTTGATGTCATTCTTCAGCAATTCGTCCCAACGTAGAGCTTTCAATGTTGGCTCGCCATGAAGCGCGGCTTCGATGGCAAGGTCTGCGACCTTCGTGCTTAGCCATTTGAAATAGACCGAACCAACAGACCACCAATCAGCATCAGGCGCGGGATTCATATAATCAATCGCGTATGGCACACCATCCAGAACTGCAAACTCAACCGTATTGATGTCATATCCCAAAGCTTCGTTTATCAAAGTCGTCTCGCGGCGAACTCGCTCATCGATTGCAGGATCCAGGTAATTGTCAACAACTAGATAACGATGACCAATCGGGTCATAAGGCATAGGGTTAACTTCCGTTTTGCCTATGCAGTACGAACGCACGTAATGAGTGAATGGGATGTATTCTTGCAAGACCATGCAATCGGTTCCGCTTTCGTTGTACTTTTCCATCAATTCACTGAAGTTGTTTACACGGGAAACGCCGCGCCAGCCGCCGCCATCGTAAGGTTTGATGAAGGCGGGAAAACCTATGTGGTCACAAATGCTCTGCCAATCAAGCGGAAATTCAAGATTCCTCAAAGATTCGGAAACCACACCTTCTTTGTAATCTTTCTGTGGTAAAAGAATGGTTTTGGGAATCGCTATGCCCAAATAAGTAGCTAATGAATAGTTGAAAAATTTATCATCGGCAGTCCACCAGAAAGGATTGTTTAAGACTTTCACGCCCGAAAGAACGGCGCTTTTCAGATATGCCCTGTAAAATGGAATCTCGTGCGATATGCGATCAATGATGACTTCATAAGGACATTTTTCAGCCATCCGCACCCCGCCTATGGTGATGAATTCCGCCGTTACTCCAGCGTTGCGAC
>JANMSG010001032.1:0-5814 GCA_031389065.1 Acidobacteriota bacterium
GAACGCCCATCGCCGTTTGCGTCCGCGCCTAACAACAGATTGAAAGGGCGACCGCTGCCGCCTATGAAGATTGGCGAGAAGACCCAGCTGCCCAAGATTCTATCGGTCATCGAATCTCCGTCAAACGGACTATTGAAGACACCGGCGATAACCGCTCTATGCCTCTGGTCAAAAGCCGATAGCGCGCGGTCTGCCCGCACATCCAAAGGATTTTGCGCCGAGAAGTCGCTGTTGAAATCCGTCACTTCATCAATGGTCTTCGAGAAAGTGTAGTTTGCATTCAGCCCGTAATACTTCGAGAATCGCTTGGTCACTTGAATGGTGCCCGCGTGATAAAACGAATTGGCTGTTGATTCATAGACGTTGTCCTGCAAACGAAGCGGATTGCGGAAATCGCTCGTCAAACCGGCTGCCACTTGCGCGGCTGTCGGAAAACGAATGAATGTAGGCAATCCTGATAAAGGGCTGACGGGTCCTGTCGCTTTAAACTGGTTGATGTCGCGGTTGCGCGTGATGTGCGCGCCGCGATTAAACAGATAGCTCGCTTCGACACCGAAGCCCGCGCCTAAATCGCGTTGAACGGCGAAACTCGCTTGTTGCGTGTAAGGGTTTTCGTAGTTATCGCCGACGCGGAAACGTACTTCGAGAGGCGCGCCGGGTCTGGGCACAACGCCGAACTGCGCCAGGTCGGAAGCCTCTATGGTTCTTCTGCCGATAATTCCTTGTGCCAGCAATCTCTGATAAACCGTAAACGAGGTGGGCAAGCCCAAGGCGCCACTGGTTGCGGTCGCCAGCACGATATTGATGTTGCTCGGATCGCCGCTGCCGGAAAGCTCGTTGACAACGTTGATAATCTGATTATCAATCGAACCGGTGAAGAGGCCGTAGCCGCCGCGTATGACTGTCTTGCCATCCGAGAAAGGATCCCATGAAAAACCTACACGCGGTTGAATGTTATTTTTGTCCGTCGGCATCGGAGCGACATTATTTTCCACGTAATAACGCACCCCGTAATTGAAGGTCAGATTTGGCAAAACCTTCCAGGTGTCTTGACCAAAGAAAGAGGTGCGATGCGAAAAGGCTTTGAAGCCCGATTCGCCAAAGCCTTGTTGATACACAATAGGCAAACCAAGGTTGAACGACTGCAAAGAATTGATTGGCGCATCGAGTGAATCGGCCACACCATTGCCGTTGGCGTCCGCACCGAGCGCGCCGCCGTTGGCTCTGATGAAAGCGTTTAGCTGGCCAAGCACGGTTGGACCGAGCGCCGGGTTCAAAGCAATGATGCTTGATAAACCTATCGCTGTGCCGAAATTGAATCGTCCGCCAAAAAAGGTTTGTGAATCAGACGCATTATTAATCGCCTGATACTGTCCGCCCAACTTTAAGGTGTGTGTGCCGCGCACCAAAGAGATCGTGTCGCTGATTTCATAACGACGTTCAATGGCAATCGAAGGCAAAAAGATGTCTCGTCCGAAATTGCCAAACCCTTCGATATTGAATTCAGGACCGATCTTGTCGTTGGAGATCACATCGTTATTCAAATAGCTAAATTGAGCCTTAATCTCGTTGATGGTTGTCGGATTAAAGAAGTGTGTTTCAGACAACAACACGCCACCCGTGAAGGTGTTGATTTCGCGACCGCGTGATACTGCGGTTAAGGCACCAGCCGCCTGATTCTCTGAATGACTGTCGGCTACGTTGAGCCTGATGTAGCCGGAATCTTTTGCACTGAAGGTGTGATCTATGCGACCGGAAATTACCGTGTCATCGCCATCAAATGGAAATTGCCCGGTGGCGTCTTGAAAGAGCTTGATCGTATTCGGAAAGTTGGTCGTCGTCAAAGCGCCTCTGAGGCCAGTTGCTACAGCCGCAAATGGCGAGCCGCTCAAAAAAGTAAAGAGAGCGTTTTGACCAGGGGTTACGTTGAAAATATTCGGGTCGTTCAAAAGATTGACAAAGCTTGTCTGTCCTTGATTGAGCCTTTCAGCGGAAACGAAGAAGAAGGTTTTGTCCTGCACCAATCGTCCGCCTAAGGAACCGCCGAATTGTTGACGGTCAAAATCCGATTTGCCATTCGGGTTAAAATCGAAGGCATTGCGGGCATCGAATTTCTGATTGCGGAAGTATCCGAAGAGGCTGCCGTGAAAATTGTTGGAGCCGGTTTTCGATACGATGTTGACGATGCCGCCAGAGGCACCGCCGTATTCTGCGCTGTAGCTGTTGCGATTCACTTGAAATTCTTGCACGCCTTCCTGACCAATGACGGCACGCGCCGCGCCGGAGTTGGTGTCTGCAGATGCGCCATCAACCATGATGGAGTTACCGCGTCCGTTGTTGCCGCCAAATGACAAACCCGATTGAGGAGTCTGCGCAACGCGAAAATCGGATGAGTCAATGATGTTGTCCGAGTCTGAGACGCCTGGCGTCAGCAAAGCGAAATCCAGATAATTGCGGCGATTGATCGGCAGGTTGTTAATCTGCTTTTCGTTAATCACGGAAGATTGTTGCGTGCGTTCAACTTCTACGACTTCATTGCCTGCGGCAATGTTGATTTCAGCTTGAACGCCACCAGCCGAAAGATTGATCGGAACATTTACGGCTTGTCCGACTTCAAGTTTTATATCTGTGAGCGTTTTCGGTGAGAAGCCTGTGGCTTCGACCTTCAGGTTATAGGTGCTCGGCAAAAGAGAGAGAATGACATAGTTGCCATTTTCATCAGTTGTTACCGTGCGCGTCGTGCCTTTACCAACATCTGTAACGGTGATGGTGGCTCCGGCAATCGCCGCGCTGGTTGAATCTGTGACTTGACCTCTCATTTCTGCCGTCGAGACGGAGGCTTGTGAGAATGCCACGTCTACTCTTACCAGCAGTGCGATCATCAAAATTAAGGTTATTTTTTTAAACTCTTGCATACTAAATTCTCCTGTTTAAGTAACTTTCCTGGTAGAAAAGTGTATGAAAGAAGCCTATGTGTTGTTTTCCTACCAGTCAAGAAAATTGGTTGTTCTTAAATTAATAAAAAATCTTTGTAACAATTTGATGAAAAATAGTGCGTTGTGAAGGAAGCATACGGTTAAAACAAGCCAGTTGGATTGGAGTGCTAAAATTTTATGGACGGTGTAGCGAATTTATCTGAGAAGATGAGAGAGGTAGCAGAAAAACCAAAGGCAAGAGATGAAAAGAGGGTGTTTGAAAGTTTTCAAACACCCTCTACTGTTTCAACTTGTGTACAAATGTCGTCGTTCGAACCTTACTTTACTTCACCACATTGATGGTTATCGCCTGCTGCCCTGTGATCAGAAATTGCGAAGGCGCAAGCTCTTTTTCTGACAACGTTGCTACGGAAAGCGACGAGTAGCCGCCTGACGTGCGTTGCGAACCGAGTGTCGCCAAGACCGAAGGCGGCAGTGTAGGCATCTCTTCGGAATTGACGATGGCACCCGCGCCCGGTCTGAGTATCTTGATATAAAGCTTGTTGTTCTTCTTCAATTTGTTGATGGCTTGAACCAGTTGCCCTAAATTTTTCGGCACGAAATCGGCGCCCGCTTGCGCTCTCGCATCTGCCTGGTTCATCGAAGAGCCGTCGCCAATCAATATCACTATAGGGCCGATCGGCGCATCTTGCGGAATCTCTACGGGAATGCGTTCGACAAACTCTGTGCCATTTTCTTTACGAGCGAAGGCTTGAATTTCTACCTTCTCGCCGCGCTCCACTTCTGTCTTATCAATCCACAAACGGCTGATGATGCCCATCGAACGTGTGTCGCTCGAAGTCACATCTACATCAATACCGCGAACCTCTAAGCCCTCAAAGCCACTGTTGAGCAAGACCGCGAAAGGTCTTTCGATGCTTGACGCGGCAAATGCCGTGGCACCGCTTGGCAGCGAAAAAGCGTTGTCAAGCAAAACGTCCGGTTGGTCTTTCATAGAGATTCTGCCATTGACTTTTACGGTTTGCGGACCCAATTGTCGCTCCGTCCCCATGATGGCTGAAGTCAAAGCGATCCTCATCAAAATCGGCGCCAGCATGGGGTCTGAAATCAATTCAAAGTTGTAGGTCTCGGTTTTATTGCGGCTGGTGCGAACCGTCAAACGCACAGGAATCATGCGCGGCTTATCGCCGAGTTGTCCGAACACGCAGGTCGATCTGTCTTGACTGATAGAGCCTACCAGATTGCCCGTCGTCGTAATCTTGAAAGAGTTGTTAAGGTTTGCGATAACCGTGACAACTTGCGATTCAGCCATCGGCCAAGAGGTTGCGCCAGAGGCGAGAAACGGATGACCGAAGGCGAATATGCGTTCGCCGTTTCGATAGGTGACCGTGCCAGCCGCGTCATAGCTGAAATCGCCACGCGCCAATTGCACGGTGACGGATGAACCGGCGGCGAGCGTGTTTTCATCGAAAGGAACCATCGCCATATTCCTTGACGAACTGCCGAGTCCGGCTATTGGTTGAATGCCCATCTTGCGCAAATCATCAGCGAACAGATCGAGAACGGATTGAGGAACCCCAGAAAACGAGACCGGCGTTGCAATCGGAATCATCTGTCCTGTGGCGCTACTCACTGCCCTTGCGCCGGTCAAAGTCGAGAGCGAATTGATTGACGGTTCGGCTTTACTCAAAAGCGTACCGAAGCTGACAGCAGAACTTGGGCGCGGCTCTTGTTCGTTGCCGTTTTCAACTACACCAATCATGTTTTGAATCGGTTGAATGCCCGCAATCGGCTCTTTCGAGAAAGGAAAAGCATACGCCACAGCGCCTACGAGTTTGCCATCAATGTAGACAGGGCTGCCGCTCATCCCTGCAAACACGCCGGTTTTATCAACCTGTCCGCCACTGAGTTTTGCAATGATGATGTCCTGTTTGGGATTGGCAAAACCGTTGACGACGCCGAGGATTTCGACCTCAAAGCGTTCCGGCTTGGAACCTTGAAAGACCGTCATACCGTAACCTTTCATTCCTGTGCGAATCTCTGCGACGGGAAAGAGTTTGGGATCGTTGGCGAAAGCCGCGAGGCTCGAAACAAGTAGCAAACAAAATGCGATGGCTATTTTTTTCATATTTAAATTTCCTAATCGGGGCTGACTACAATTTATCATTCGATGTTACCTTACAGATTGGGGAAAGTGCGTCAAGATCACGGGTCTGAAAATTCAATCTCATAAAGATGATAGATGTCTGCCAAGAGTTGCGTCAAGACTTGATAAGTTTCCTCTGTCTGCAAAGTATTTTCCGTCTCTCTTTCGAACGGACGCTTTGCCACAAAACAAACGCCACCGGTCTGGCAAAGAACTCTACTGTGTGTTCAGTATTTGGTTTGTGTTATGCTCTTTGTGAAAACATCGGCGAAGTGCAAACCGCTTCGGTGGGAATCTATGATTGATATACACAGCCACATACTGCCCGCAGTAGATGACGGTTCTCATTCCCTGGAAGAATCGCTTGAAATGTGCAGGCTTTCAGCAACTGACGGCATCACAACTATGGTTGCGACTCCGCACGCCCACGATCATATACACGAAACCCACGACCCGTTATTCTTGCAGCAAAAAGTTGATGAATTGAATGCTCTGCTAAAAGGCAATCCTAAAATCGAATTAGGCTGTGAACTCCGGTTTACCCACGAAGTCGTGCGTAACGTCTGCATGAAAAAGAACGCGCCGACCCTTGCAGGCGGACCTTTCGTGTTGGTCG
This sequence comes from Acidobacteriota bacterium, assembly GCA_031389065.1. Classification (GTDB taxonomy): domain Bacteria; phylum Acidobacteriota; class Blastocatellia; order UBA7656; family UBA7656; genus JACQDB01. Next base: position 5,699 of record JANMSG010001032.1, read on the forward strand.
AATTTCCTCATTCCGTCGTTCCGCCTGGGAGCGAACGCGCGCTGTTTGAATTAATGAGCAATCAAATCAGACCGATTATCGCGCACCCCGAACGCAACATGATGCTGATGTCGCAA
>JANMSG010001049.1:0-2907 GCA_031389065.1 Acidobacteriota bacterium
TCTAGTTTGCGCAAGTCTTGCGCCGTAAATGACTTGAAAAGCCAGCGGGACTTAGTTCCAGTCATCCGCAGACTAGACAGTCTACGCTACATTCAGGATTCCTATATGTCGGAAACAGACGAATGAGATTGTCTAAGCCCAGCCCACATTCTATAATGCGTGCTTGCGGCTACATACTTTCAAAAATGATGGAGAGAAAATGAAGAAATTTCATAATTGGGTAGGATTGCGGATCGTTGTTTTGGTGTTGAGTGCCTCTTTCGTTCTGGCGTGCGGATCAAACGCCACAAACACGAACGCGCCAACCGTGACTCCGGCAAACTCGGCAAATACCAATGCGCCGGCAACGAACATTCCAGATGCCAATACTGCCAACGCCAACCAGCAACCCACACAGGCAGCGGCGAAGCCCGATTGCGGCACTTGCTGGGTGCATGTTTTCGATGACAAGAATTTCAAAGTTACAGATGACAATCACATGATTTGCGGACCGGGAAAGTGGCCCAATCTGCGAAATCTGGCTGGCGCGGTAAAGATCAATTGGGGGGATGAAATCGAAAGCTTAAAGGTTGGCCCAGGCGCTACCGTGATTGTCTGGATCGGTGAGCAATACACCGGGATGTCGCAGACCTTCGGACCCGGCACAGAGCATCCCAACCTCAAGCAAATTGCCGGGCTGGGTGACCAAATCTCATCGCTGGAAATCAAATGCCAGTAGTAAGGCCCGAACCGATAGTGAGTCTACTTGATCTGGGATAGGCGCGTAGGCAGTGGGCAGTCAAATACTCAACACAGGCTTTCTACACTCTACCGACTGCCTACTGCTTACTGCCGACTATCCACAGATCATTTGGGAAAACTATAATTTGACTCTGTGGAGCGAGCCAACCAAGGATTCCAAGGGCTTATTTTTTTCCGCGCTGTTCAATCTTGGACCAGACATCCCGCAAGCCGATGGTTCGATTGAACACCAGTTTCTCGGACGCCGAATCGCGATCCACGCAGAAGTAACCCAGTCGTTCGAACTGGAAGCGCGCCCCCGCCGCCGCGTCTGCGAGACTCGGCTCGACCTTGCACCCGGACAGTACCTCAAACGAGTTCGGATTTATATTGACCGTGAAATCTTGACCTTCCTCAACCTCATTCGGATTCTCTTTCGTAAACATGGTGTCGTAGAGACGTACCTCGCCGTCTACGGCGTGCGCCGCAGAGACCCAGTGGATGGTTGATTTGACCTTGCGCCCGTCGGGCGTGTTGCCGCCGCGTGTCTCCGGGTCATAGGTGCAATGCAACTCAGAGACATTTCCGTCAGCGTCTTTCACCACACTCTGGCAGGTGATCAGGTACCCGTAACGCAGACGCACTTCACGGCCTGGCGCGAGCCGGAAGAATTGCTTAGGCGGGTCTTCCCGAAAATCGTCCTGTTCGATATAGAGAACCTTCGAAAACGGCACCCGACGAGTTCCCATCTCCGCATCTTCGGGATTGTTGATGGCGTCCATCTCTTCGACTAAATCATCAGGGTAGTTATCAATAATCACACGCAGTGGTTTTAGCACCGCCATCACGCGCGCTGAGCGCTTGTTGAGGTCTTCACGGATGAAGTGCTCGAGATGCGCCAGTTGCACAGTATTGTTGGTCTTAGAGACGCTGAGACTTGCGCTAAAGTTGCGGATGGCTTCCGGCGTATAGCCGCGTCGCCGCATCCCCGACAGCGTCGGCATACGCGGATCGTCCCAACCCGCGACGTGGCCTTCCTGCACCAAAGTCAGGAGCTTGCGTTTGCTCAAGAGCGTAAAGGTGATGTTGAGCCGGTCGAACTCAAACTGCTGGGACGGAAAGATGCCTAGCTGTTCGATAAACCAGTTGTACAACGGACGATGATCTTCGAATTCAAGAGTACAGATGGAGTGCGTGACCAGCTCAATCGAATCCGACTGTCCATGAGCGTAGTCGTACATCGGGTAGATGCACCACTCGTTGCCCGTCCGGTGGTGCTCCGTGTGAAGAATACGGTACATTACAGGATCGCGCATGTTCAGGTTCGGCGACGCCATGTCGATCTTTGCGCGCAAGGTTCGCGAGCCGTCAGGAAATTCTCCTTTCTTCATACGTTCAAAGAGGTCAAGGCTCTCTTCGATGGCACGATCCCTGTACGGGCTATCCTTACCAGGCTCAGTCAGTGTACCCCGAAACTGGCGAATCTCTGCCGCATTGAGATCGCAAACGTAGGCTTTTCCAGCTTTGATTAGTTGGATAGCCCACTCATAAAGCTGCCCAAAATAATCGGAAGCATAAAACAGCCCATCCCATTTGTATCCCAGCCACTCAACGTCTTCCAAGATAGAATCAACGTATTTGGACTCTTCTTTGAAAGGATTGGTGTCATCGAAACGAAGATTGCATTGACCGCCAAACTCCGCCGCCAGCCCGAAATCGAGAGAGATTGCCTTAGCGTGCCCAATGTGCAGATAGCCGTTTGGTTCTGGAGGGAAACGCGTCTGCACTCGCCCACTATGTTTGTCCGCCTGTATGTCCTCGATAATGATGTCCCGAATAAAATTAGAATGGCTCGACGCTTCAACCGGCATCGCGCCGGAATCAGGTTCCAACGATTTCATTGATTTATATTATCCCCTCTGCGAGTCCTTTGAGGATGCCCGCTTCTATGATTTTGTTAGTCATCGGCATCGAAGGCTCAGCTACCGAATGACTTCTGAAGTCAGATAGGGATTATATATCGAGTATGAGGAACATCGCGAGGAAAACCAGTAACTCTCTTCTCGCCTTTGGCTTTTGACAACTGTATATACTGAGCACACCAAGATCCGGGTATCGCTTGGCGTGGTGTCAGAACCGGGAGCGGTAGCGACCGGGTGCAGCGCATAAACCCGGTCGCTACCGCTC
>JANMSG010001154.1:0-6746 GCA_031389065.1 Acidobacteriota bacterium
CAAATTCACTATGAAGCCTGCATTATCAGCTATGGCATAACCGCCTCTATACATTCGCTCATAATCGTCCAGACTTCTCCATATTCGGCTACTCGCTCGACTCGGTTTCATTCCTGTTGGACTCATACGTATCAGTTCTCCATCAACAATTTCAGCCTTACCGTGTTCGGGCACACGGTATAAATCTTCGATTGTTGCTCTGACTTTCGTGCTCATTGTCCACCTCTTTTACTGTTTTCCTGATAGTAAAATTATTCGCCCTTTCCTGTTAAAACAGGATTCGCAAACCAAGCTGAATCTGTCTGGAAGACGTAATCGTCGAGCGAATGCGTCCGAATGTTGAAAGCGTTTTTTCGTTATCCGCAGCGCCCGCAAAGGCCAGCAAATTCGGAGACCCGAAGTTTGTGCGGTTGAAAAGATTGAAGGCTTCGACGCGCACTTGAAGGCTGCCATTTTCACCGAGCTTTGACCAGCGCGTGTTCTTCACAGCCGATAAATCGAAGGTTCTCAGATTCGGACCAATGAATGTTCCGCGCCCTAAATTGCCAAGCGTCCCGGCAGCTTGCAAGACAAAGGCGTCACGGTTGAAGTATTGATTCGGGTTGCCTGTGACGGCGCTATTATGGGTAAAACCGGGCGCCAGGCTCGGACGGTCAAAGCCTATGCCTGGACCTTGCGAAGGCGACCACTGAGAACGCGAACGGTTGCGCGAGACAAAGGCTGTCAGCGGGCTGCCGCTGCGCATATTGCTGATGCCCGTCAATTGCCAGCCGTCTAAAAATTTTCCTGCCATGCCTTCCATGCCTTTTGCAAAAGGCAATTCCCAGATGAAGTTCACCACCCAGTTGTGCTTGGCGTGAAAATCAGCCAGACCTTTGTTGTATTCAAAGCCCGGAAATTCAGGCATAGCCGAAACCGTTCCGGTCGTCGAATCTGAGAAGAAGGTTGAAGCTTGCGTATTATCCACGTTTCGCGAAAAGGTATAAGAAGACTGGAAATCGAAGCCTTTGCTCCAACGCTTTCGCACCTCAAAAATCAAAGCGTTGTACGACGAATTGCCGTCGCTCTTTTTCAACTCAATGGTTGAAAAAGCCGTATTGGGTCGCGCCTGTCCTGCCGGAAAAAACAACGTGCCGTCGGCGAGCCTTTGCGGCGTCGGTATATTCGCGTCGGTGTTTCTCAGGAGATGAACGCCGCGAGAGCCTGCATACCCAAGCGTCACAACGGTGTCGAACCAGAGTTGGCGCTGCAAGCTCAGGTTGTAGATGTTGACATAAGGATTTTTGAGGTTGAATTCAACAGGGCGAATCGAATTGCCTACGCCGCGCTCAAATGGCGGGTTCGGAAACGTAGGGTTGTTGATGATAACGCGCGGCGTTGCCGGCGGATTGGTTACCGTAACGATAAGATTCTGTTGATTGTTGGTGTTGAAATAGATTCCGTAACCACCGCGCAAACTGGTTCTGCCATCACCGAATATATCCCACGCAAAACCCAGGCGTGGCGACAGATTTTTCAGCGTAGGGTTTTCATAGAGCTTACCAACCGTCGGTTGTCTGTCGCTTAAATTGATGAGTGCGGAGTCGCGCCCGTAAATATCAACAGGCAGTGTCGCCGCTTCGTAGCGCAAGCCGATATTCAAAGTGAAACGCGGATGAAGCCGGTAGTCGTCTTGTGCGTAGAGTCCAAACAGCGTGAAGCGCCAGTAGCGGTCAAGCGCGCCTTCAAGCGGCAGCCCTAAATATCTCTGCGGGCGATTTTCCAGGAACGAGCGCAAATCAGGGAAGGTGTAAATGCCTAAGGAAAAAGTAGGATTCACCATATTATCCTGGTAGCGTTCGGCAGAGACGCCGAATTTCAAATTGTGTTTGCCGCGAATGAGCGCCAGCTTTTCTTCCAGGCTGAAGACGTTTTGCACGAGCGATAAATTGACTGAGCCTTGCGGACCGAAACGCGGCATACCGCCTATGTCTATGTTGCCTACGAGTCTGCCCGGCACAAAAGGCTGCAACGGCGTCGTAGTGTTTGCCTCGACATCTTGCCCGATGCGCGTTCGGCTGAAACCGCCGCGCAGCACGTTTATGGCGCTCGGAGAAATCACGTAGGTTTGTTCGGCGGTAAAGAATTGATTGCGCGAAATGAAGGAGCGCGGAAATTGCGGAAAGTCCGTAGGCAATTGCTGCTCTGCATCATCAAAGGTGTAACGCGCAAAAAATGTGCTGTTGGGCGTAAAGGTGTGGTCTATTCTCCCTTGTAAAAAATGCTGGTCAACTTGTTGATTGAAACCGAAAGTGTATGCCGCAAGCCCGCCGCCTAAATTTGCGCCATTGGCTCTGGGGATTTCGTTTAAGTAAGGCAGCACCGCTGGGTTAATGGTGACGTTGATGCTCTGCGCGGGGTTAGCGGGGTTCGGCAAGATGCCACGTCGCGCATTCTCATCGGGGACTACGGATGAAATCGTGCGTCCCAAACGCTCAATCAAAGCTTCATAACCGAAGAAGAAAAATGTCCTGTCGCGTCGCACAGGACCGCCCAGTATGCCGCCGAATTGATTGCGTTTAAAATTCGGTTTTTTTGCCGGATCGAAAAAGTTTCTCGCATCAAAGTTATCATTGCGCAGAAATTCAAAAAGCGTTCCGTGAAAACTGTTGCTTCCTGATTTCGAGACGGCGTTGATTTGCCCGCCCGAATTGCGCCCGAATTCGGCAGAGTAAGAGTTTGATTCGACGCGGAATTCTCTGACTGTTTCCACACCGAGGGCTGTGCTTGCGGCGCTTCCGGCCGGACCGTTGGTGAAATCATTTTGCAGCGTTCCATCCAGCAAATAAACATTCGAGCGTGGGTCTTGCCCGTTAATGCTCATACCCAATCCGTGAGCCACGGCAGAGCCGCCATCGCGATGCGGGAAAGCGACTACGCCGGGTTGCAACAGGGCAAGGTCTGTGATGTTTCTGCCATTCAAAGGCAACTCTCTGATGGCGCGTTCCCCTACGAGGTAGCTGAGTTCAGGAGTGGTTGTATTGACCAATGGGGCATTGTCGGTAGCATTAACATTGACTTTTTCTGCAAGGGCAGAAGGCTCCATCACGATATTGATGACAGAGGTTTCGCCAAGCGTCAGTGCAACGCTATCGCGGGACCAAGCCTTAAAGCCATTTTCCTCGGCGCGAATTTCATAAGCTCCGACGCGCATCTCTTGAAAGACGTAACGCCCTTCACCATCGGTTTGCGTGGTTCGCGTGAGATTGGTTTCCAGGCTTCGAGCGGTAATTTTTGCGCCCGCAATGACTGCGCCCTGTTGGTCAAGAACCACGCCTAGGATGGTTGAGTTGGTTTGCGCTGAAGCATTGGCAACAAAGAGCAGGCAAAGCAACAGAGCCGTTTGTAACAGAGGTAAGAGAGAATGAGAAAATTTTGAAGATAACATATATTTTTACGACTTTTCCTTCGACATAAAACCGGCTGAGCTTTAGCATTTTAACAACCGCGTGTGTGTGTTGCAATTTATTAGGCTGGCGTGCCATAGTACGCGTTCGCCCAGCCCATAGTTGTCTTCATTATGAAAAGAGCTTTTCTTATCATTTTGCTTGTCGTTTTGTACGTCTTGCATCAAGACTTCTGGTTTTGGCGCACGGCGCGTCCCTTGCTGTTCGGCTTTCTTCCGGTAGGCATTTGGTACCATGTCTGCTTCACGCTAGCCGTGTCTCTGGTGATGTGGTTGTTGACGAAACAAGCCTGGCCGGCGCATCTCGAAGAAGATGTAGCGCCCGTTGACAACTTGCGCCACGACAATCAAAACGAGGAGGGCCAAGCGCGTTGATTCCTGCTCTTTTCGTTTTCGCTTATCTAGCCATCGTTCTTTACATAGGCATTTTCGCCTTTCGCAGATCATCCGACAAAGCCGAAGACTATTTCTTAGCGGGGCGCTCGCTCGGTCAATACGTCTTTTTACTATCCTTGTTTGGCACCAATATGACGGCGTTTGCGATACTCGGTTCGTCTGGTCACGCCTTCAACAATGGCATTGTCACCTACGGGTTGATGGCGTCATCATCGGCGCTCATCATTCCTTTGTCGCTCTTTTTCATAGGCACTCGCGTCTGGTCTTTAGGCAAACGCTTTGGCTTTATCACCTCTGTGCAAATGTTTCGGGATCGTTGGGAATGCTCGCACATTGGCACGGTAATTTTCGTTGTGCAAGCGGTCTTTCTCATTCCTTACATTATTATAGGCGTAATGGGCGGCGGCACCGCTTTGAGCGCGATTAGCGGCGGCCGCGTGCCTTACTGGTTCGGCGGTGCTATTGTCGCGCTCGTTGTGATGAGCTACGTCTTCTTCGGAGGAATGCGCGGCACCGCCTGGGTCAACACCTTTCAGACCACGCTGTTTTTGTGCTTCGGCGCGATTGCTTTCGTAGTGATTGGCGTGGGGATGGGAGGCTTTACAGAATCTGCGGAAGCCTTGCTTGCCTCGCCTGCGACTTCTGCCTTGATGAGTCGCGAGCGCATCTCGCCGCTATTTTTTTTCAGCTACACCTTCATACCGCTTTCATCCATAGCCTTTCCGCATATGACGATGTTTTGTTTGACAGCGCGAAAGATGAGCCAGTTCAAAAAGACCATCATCTTTTATCCGATCTGCATGATTGTGTTGTGGGTTCCCTGCGTCTTTCTGGGCGTGATGGCAAATCGCATAACCGATGCGCCGCCGCTTGAGCAAAAGATTGAGGCGCGTAGAACGCTTGCTACACAAGGCGCAAAGATGAGTCCTGAAGAACGCGACCAACTGCGCGCTAAAATGAACGCCGACGATGTGCTTCTGGCACTGCTTGAGCGCTACGCCCCGCTCTGGCTTGCAGGACTTTTAGGCGCAGGCATAATGGCTGCGGTGATGGCTAGCGATTCGCAGATACTGGCTCTCTCAACTATGTTTACCGAAGATGTGTTCGCCTTTTACGGAGGCAAGCGGCGATTCGGCGAACACGTGCAAATCCAAACCGGTCGCCTGTTCATCGTGCTGATAACCATCGTTGCTTACCTGATTGCGTTGCGCGCGCCGCAAACGATTTTCGATTTGGCTGTGCAGTATGCTTTTTCAGGTTATGCGGCGCTCGCACCTCTCCTGGTTGCGGCGCTCTTTTGGAAAGGCAGTACGAAATGGGGAGCCTTGGCGAGCGTCGTCTGGTCGGCGTTTGCCGTTGCAGGCGTAGCGATTTTTCAAGCAATATTGCCAACCCCCGCGCCGGGTCCGCCTGTGGTTGCCTGGTCAATTGCAGGGTACGATGTTTTAGCGCGCACGGCCGGCGGTACGGCTGTGTTTGGCTTTATGCCTGTCGTGCCAATGGTGATTGTCTCTGCGCTTCTGATGATTATCGTTTCTAAGATGACAGCAAAACCGAGTCAGGCAACGATCGCGCGTTACTTTTCAGAAAAGAAGGAAATGCTGTAGCATCACAAGGCATTAAAGCAGCAAAATTCAGTGGAAATTCAGCGACAATAAAAAAAACTTCTGCTTAAACAAGGCTCTTTATGACAAACTCACAAGCAATCGAACCAGCGCCTCGCCTCACAAGAACGCAATGGCTCATCTGCGTCATCGCTGTAATTGGCTTCGCTTTTGATACCTACGAACTCTTGATGCTGCCCTTAATCATTCGCCCTGCACTCGAAGGTTTGGGCGGAATGCAATTCGGCAGTCCGGAGTACAGTCGTTGGCGCGATTTGTTCTTTTACGTGCCGGCAATATCTGGCGGCATATTCGGCTTGTTGGGCGGTTATCTGACAGACCGCCTTGGGCGGCGGCGTGTGTTGACCTGGAGCATTCTGCTTTACGCCTTTTCCGCTTTTGCCGCGGGTTTTGCAACCTCGCTGCCGATGCTGCTTTTTCTACGCTGTACCACCTTCATAGGCGTATGTGTAGAGTTCGTCGCCGCGGTCGCCTGGCTGGCGGAATTGTTCTCCCATCCCAAACAGCGCGAAGCCGTGCTCGGTTATACGCAGGCCTTTTCTTCGCTCGGTGGTGTGATGGTGAGCGGCGTCGCCTACCTGATCGCGCAAAATCTTAACTCTCTGCCGGCAATTCGAGGCGAACACGCGAGCTGGCGGTACCTGTTGATCTCCGGTCTTATCCCTGCAATCCCGCTGATTATTATTCGCCCCTTCCTGCCCGAATCTCCGGTCTGGAAAGAAAAGAGCGTGGCGGGAACCTTAAAACGACCAAGTCTGGCGCAGTTGTTTACGCCTCAATACCGCCGCACAACGATTGTCACGGCGGTGATGTTTGCCTGTAGCCTGGGCGCGGCATTCGGCGCCATACAACAGATTCCGCAAATCGTCCCCTCACTCGTACAAATTGACGCAAGCGTGCCTGCGCCGGAACGCGGGCGGATTCTTGCGTCAACCGTCTCCGGCGTACAATTGTGGCAGGAGATGGGCGGTCTTGTGGGACGCTTCCTCCTGGCATTTCTGGCAGTGCATATTTTATCGCGGCGCAAATTGATCCGTATCTTCCTCGTGCCGGGGCTGATTATCGTGCCGCTGGTCTTCATCTTTCCGGCGGTCAGCAATCTCAGCCTGCTCAAGTGGGGAATGTTTCTCGCGGGACTGCTCACCGTGGCGCAGTTAAGTTTCTGGGGCAATTACCTGCCGCGCGTCTATCCGACGCACCTGAGAGGTACGGGCGAAAGCTTTGCAGCAAATATTGGCGGACGCATGGTCGGCGCTTCAGCGCCGCTCCTGACTTCGCAA
>JANMSG010001161.1:0-9907 GCA_031389065.1 Acidobacteriota bacterium
ATAAGTATGTGAGGCAATAGCAGACGACGCTATGCCACCATCACCAAACGTCCAGTCATAGCTTGCGACTGGCCCCTCCGGGTCAGAAGCATTGCAAGTGAAAGAGACAGCGAGCGGAAACGTACCGGAAACCGTTGAAGCTGAAATCGTTACTACAGGCGGCCGGTTAACAGGTGGTGCCAGAGCCATCTCAATGGCGTCAATATCTGCGCCGACATCCTTGCCATCGGTACCGGCATTTCTGTAAAGGCTCGTCAGAGAGAGGCGGAAATCTTCCCCGAGGCGATCTACAAAGCCAATTGTATCAAGCGTCGCAGGAAAGAAATTGCCCGCCGGATAAGCCGAAGCCGAGCCGCCTGCAAGGATGTTTTTGGCAAATAGATAACCCGGAAAGTAAGCGTTGAATGTGGAAGTGCCGGGACCATACCCGGAACCGATGATTCCGTAGTTGTTGTGTGGCGTCAAATTATTTGTATAAACAAAGCCTGTGTGTGGTTGGCCATCGGCGCTGATTATATTTCCGGTTTGGAAAGCAGTGTTGTGATCAATGGTCACGGAAGTTGTGCCATTCAGTATATAGAACAGTACGCTATTGGCTCCCCAGCGCGCATTGCCTACATCAACAAATAGATTATTCTTTATCTTAATCCGCTGTAGCGGCTGGCTCGGATGGATATAGTCAGTGCCAAGAAAATTGATTCCCGCAGCCGTATGTCGAACGATGTTATTTGTAAACGTAACATCTTGAACCACGCTCCAGGGAGCCGTCCCATCCTGATTGCGCGGCGTGAATAAAATCGCCGTGCCGTTTTGTGCATCCACCCAGTTGTACTCGAAAACATTGCCGTCAACAAGGACGCGTTGGGCATTCTTGAGTTCAAATATATTCTTCACAGACCAAGGGATTCCTGCATAACTGGGCTCACGCGGATTCCAGGATAAAGGCTTGGAAAGCAGGTTGCGTTTGAATTCAACGTCGGAGATAACCAGACCATAAATTTTGGGGTCAGCGCCGCCGAACATGACGTTTTCGCCGGCGCCTTCAAGATAATTATTTACAATCTTGAAAGGACCGGGACCATTCCAGCCAGCGATCGCTTGCGTATCGAAGCCCACACTGTGAATATTGGCGATATAAGACTCTATAACGGCTCCCCTTGCACAATTTAACGCCACCCCGCGCGAGATGTCTCCGGTTGCATTGCCATGCACATAACAGCGATCAAGAATCAAATCATGCGGCACTTGATTGAGCGAATTTTGATTACTATCACCGAAACAGACAAGACCATAATTGAGGGTCACTCCTGAAGCCACACCAAACTCGACGCCGATGAAGCGGAAATGATGCGCGCCTGTTGCGGTAGCAATTACGGGAGCGGCATTCGGGCTGATAAGTTTAGGCATAGCGCTGCTGTGGGAAAGATCTATGCGATTGCCCGGCGCGGGCAGACTGGACTCAGCAGAAGAACGAATGACTACCCAATCAGAACCAGTCTTATTTGGCAAAGTGAAATTGCCAACAAATGTTGCTCCGGCTTGAAGCACAATCACATCTCCGGGATTGGCAGCGTTAAGCGCGGCTTGAAAATTTCCGCCTGCCGCAACATAGACGATATTGCCTGTCGGAACTGTATAAGTGGTATTGAGCCAAGCACGTGGAAGCTCAGGGTCACTGAGCGTCTGTGCTTGCGTTGACTGAAGGGCTAGGGTCACGAACATTAAAAACAAGAGGGCAAAACAAGTTTTCCAATGCTGTTTACGTATCATTAACAATCCTTACAATAGGGCTTAAGCGACCTGACAAAGACTCACCTCTCTCTACCGAAATCCTGTGGAGTACACGAAAATCGAGAAATGAGTCTAGTTAAATAATCGGAGGCATTCGTTACGGTGAGGGCATTCCTGCAAGGGCAAAAAACGAGAGCAACCCAGGTCAAAATTTGTAGCTCATTGACCTCTCTTAAAAAGACCAAAGCAAAATCGGCTCTCTGATGCTTCCCGTGAAAGATATCTATATATTGTGGTCATCTAGATATTGGATTACCAAATACAGTAGGGCTTCACAGCAACTATCAAAGAATCACAAAATCTATGGCGACACCTCAAGCCCAGGTAGTTCTTCAAATCGGGAGCAACGATCAACACGTTCGTGTTCTCAATGGGAGTTATTTTGTTTTTAGAGTAGGTTAGAACGTAATGCGACCCCATCATAGTAAGAGCCTATATCGAAGTCAATAATAACTCTGATTGCAAGCGTGTTATTATGAGTTCATAATGGATTTTGCTTGAGCAATCTGGAATAAGTATAAAAATCGAACAATTATGTACGCTTTGAAAACTCTATTATGTTTGCATCGCATACATAGAATTAATACCTGCGCAGAACAAATCCAGGATTGAAAAAAAATCCTTCTTAATTTTATTTAATTATAAAATTATTCCAGCATCATTGCCTTCATCTATACATGTGACCCTCCATTTTATTATGTAATCATCAATCTATTCCCCATCTTCGGCACTATGATTGCTCTGGTTTGCCTGATTCTTTTCATAACGACGAATCAATGATCTATTTAGGGGAGTGGGAGAAATCTGTGAGTAGCGCTAAAGAAGCATCGTTATTTTCAACTGAACGGGAGCCTTTAAGGCGCGAAGTAAAGAGTAGTGATTTGAGTAGTCTTTCGCTACGCTTCTCTTTTTTGCGAGAGTTGAAATCAGCAAATAAAACGCGCTATTTCCTGGCGCGTGAACACACCAATCAGCTTGTCAGAGTAGCGTTAATTTCTACAGATGTAGTGGATGAGGCGAGCGAACTGCTGGCTTTTCTTGTCGAAGTGCAGGCGGCAGCAAAGTTGTCACATAAGAATATCGCCACGAGCGCAAAACCGGAACAGATTGAAGGCATTCATTTTTACGTCAGCCAATACCCGGAGGGTGCCCAGACTTTACGCAGCCTGCTTGATCAAAAGGGCTGGTTTGAAGTTGCACCGTTTCTCAAGATCGCTTCGCAAATTGCTCATGCTTTACACTACGCTCACCAAGCCGAAGTGCTGCACCTGAAATTAGATCCTGAACAGATTTTGATAGACAAAGACCTTAAAGTCACTTTAACAGGCTTCGGCATTCCTTGCAGGCCAGCGCGCCAATGGGCTTATCATAGACGTTCGCAGGAATGCGCACTGGGTTATCGCAGTCCAGAGCAACTGGCAGATAACCATCTCGACGAGCGTAGTGATTTATATACGCTGGGAGTCCTACTTTATGAAATGCTTACGGATTTGTTACCTTTCAATGCACAGGATGAAAATCAGTTAAGGCGAAAGATTGCCATTCAAAAGGCTCCTGTCTTGCATCTCATTCGTCCGGAAATTTCTGAAGCTCTTTCAGCCATCGTGGCAAAATTGATTGCCGCCAATCCAGCCGAGCGTTTTCAAGATGCTGCCGGATTGCGCTCTGCATTGGCTCATCTAGCGGATAACCTTTCACAGGAGAGCCTTGTTCAAGGAGCCCCTCCAGCGCCAGAAACACAACAGCGCGATGAGGAAAAGGGCGAGTTCCTTACTGATAAATTTGCGGATCATCACGAATTTCCAGCCGATAATTTCGAAGATGAGACGGAACCTTTGTCTCTGGATTTTAGCGACGTAGAAAATGCAATAAACTTCAATAGCTGGCGGCACGAAAAATTGAATGAGGATACGGACTGGTTGCTCATGGCAGAGCCAGAGTGCCTTTCGCCCTCAACTGCCTCTGCCATTGAGCCAAGCCAAATTGACAATATTCCCGCTCATCTTCTCACAGAAGAGAGCGAAGAATACACTCAAGTCATAGCCGCAGAATCGAATCGAAGGGAATCTTTTCCCTTTCTCCTTCTTGCGATCGGCGTTGCCATTATCACGGCAATTTCTGTGCTGGCTTACACAGGGAACTTGCAGAGATTAATAAATCCTGCGACAGCATCGCAGCAAGCAACCTTGAGTATGGAATCAAACGTGTCCGAGATCAATTCACAGGCTGAGCCAAATCCTCAAGCTCAAGGCGATACAGAAGTCCGCTCTGCTACTGTGGACACTCAGCCGGCGGTCGCACAGGAAACGAGCCAAGCGGTGTCAGACGAAAATCCAGAAGCCATTGACAGTAAGCCATCTGACGCTCTGACGATGCCTGAGTCCACGCAACCTTCGGTTAAAAGGCAATCGCCTGCTCCTTTACAGACCAGGCCGGACACCACCAGACTGCGTCAACAATTGCGTCAGATCAATAAGGCGAAAGCGGCAAATCAGAAAATCAGAAAGAGTAATTCAAAGGCCAGTGCTATCAAGGCAAAACCGCGCAGAGGTTTTTTCAGATGGCGATTGTGGTAATTCAATACGGAGAAAAGATCAATGTATAGAGAATTTTATAACCTGAAAACAATTCCTTTCGGCTTAACACCAGACCCGAAATATATTTTCAAAACCGAGAGTCATCTGGAAGTTACCGCAAATTTAAAGTACTGCATCGAACATAGCAAAGGGATTGTTGTGGTGCTCGGAGAGGTCGGCACAGGAAAGACTACGACGCTGCGCTCAATGATTCAGCAATTCGGTCACGACATCCTGGCGGTTTACATTTTCAATCCTTACTTAACCGTCTCGGAGTTTTTTGAGTTATTTACTGATGGGCTGAAACTCGGACTGCCGCGCTCTTCGTCAAAGGCTGATCTGCTGTCGGCAATTGGTCGCACGCTTGCCGTACGTCATTCAAAGGGATTACGTACAGTGCTTGTCGTAGACGAAGCGCATGGTCTTTCTACAACTCTACTGGAGGAGATTCGCCTGCTTGCCAATTTCGAGACCAATAGCGAAAAACTTTTGCAGGTGATTTTGTGCGGTCAACCAGAGCTTCGCGCTACACTCAACCAGCCGCAGTTGCGTCAACTGAAACAGCGTGTCTCTTTGCGCTGCATGATTTTGCCGCTTGCCGCGCACGAGATCAATAAATACATTCGCTTCCGATTGAAGACAGCGGGCGCTGAGCGGGTGGATATTTTCGACTCCGAAGCAGTTGATTTAATCAGTCAGGTGTCACTCGGGATTCCGCGAATCATCAACAATATTTGCGACAACGCTTTGCTATACGGATACGCAGGCGCACATGAAACCATCAACCGCAAGGTGATCACAGAAGTGATCGAAGCGCTCGACATCTCGGCCAATGACCTGACCAACGAGAGCGGCAATTTGATGGATAGCGAACAGTGGGAGAGCCCGCAACTTGCGACCGTCAGCGCCCTCGGTGGCATACAAAGATGAGCTTTGATTTTGTCAGGCAACAACAAAATAAAAATATAAGTTTCTTTTTATCATTTAAGACGAGAACCTGAAATACGAACCAAAATTATAGGAATAATGTAGGAGAATTTATTATGGTTGCAGCCCTCAAAGAGTGGGGATCACAAATTAGAAATCATAGCGAAGATTGGATTGACATCATTTCCAGAAGCGATGCGGAAACTTTATGGACGAAACTTTTTCAAATCGTTTCTCGACATTCTGCGGTTCGCTCGCTTTACGCTTCCAAGGATCTCTCTTGGGAGAGTCTGAAAGAGATGTATTTCGACCTAACGCAAGATCTCTATGTAAAGCTACATGAAAAAGACCGCTGGCAAATTTATCTCGACCAGGGGTACACACACGAAAGAGTAGAACACGAGCTTTACGATATCGAAGTACCAAATCTGGTCTCCCGGTTGCTGCGCGAGCGACATCCTGAGTCCTATCGCATTGCCCGTCGCACCAGCAATCTGCTGATGACGAGCAAAGAGTTCCGTTGCTATAGCAGGTCAAAGGCCTCTGCTTCATCATCGGGCAGCGAAATCAACACACGCCCAGCCAAGAAAATGGTGTTACAGGTTTATGGACTGGCAGACTGGCCTCCTGATAAATCTCTAAAACAACAACATCACCTGCACGAGATGATTCAAGAAGTTGCCTATCGAATGCGAGATACCAGACGCGCAGGCCGAGGCAGCCATTCACAAGTTGTCATCTCAAACGTTGAACTGACGCAACTGATCATAGAGATTTTCCGAACCATCAACTCACCGACTCCTGTACGCACGATGCGCTCGCTGGTGCTGTCGAAACTCGCCATTGAAGATTCGCACATGGTTTCTATGGATGACACGTTGAAGAAATCGAGTTCTGAAACCGAGCTGCGCATCATGGATTTCCCCGATAACAAACCGACTCCTGAAGAAGTCGTACTGGAAAAAGAGATTGTCGCGCAAATGGAAGCGCTTGCCGACTGTATTATTGATCGTTGTCGGCAAGAGGTCAGAAATAAACCTCAGCGTTTTCGAAAATTGATAGAAGTGGTTTGGCATTGTTATTTCAATCACTCTTCATGTTCGCAAACGGCGGTCGCGAAATTGATGGGAATCTCGGATTCGCTGGTCAGCCATTACCGTAAAATATTCGACGCCCTGGTGCGCAGAGAAGACCTGGCGGTTGAGGAGTATCGTTATCTCAACAGCGCGCTCGATAAACGCATCTCTGAATTGTTTGCGAAATATAAAGCAAGCGATCTTAAGCAGGAAAAGGCAAAGGTTTTTCTGCTTCATACGGCAAAGTCCGCCTATGACGCGCAGGCAAAATATATGGTCGCTTCGTGAACCAGTGCCGAAGGCTCAAGCGGTCTTGCGAAGGAAGTAGAAAAATGAAATTTTCGGTAATTATTCCCACCTACAATCGCGCCGATGATCTGCGCGATACGCTAGGCAGTTTGGCAAGGCTTTCTCCGAAGGGCACCTGGGAAGTCATCGTTGTTGATAATAATTCTCATGATAACACGCGCTCGGTTGTTCTGGATGCCGCCACAAAATTTCCTGTCGAGTTGCATTACTTGTTTGAAAAGGAGCAAGGACGATGCGCCGCGCTCAATCGCGGTATTGCCTCTGCGCGAGGCGAAATCATCGTCACAACAGATGATGATGTACGCGTTGATGTGGACTGGTTAGATCAGGCTGCCTCTGCACTCGATGAATTGCGATGCGATTATGTGGGCGGCAAAGTGTTGCCAATCTGGGGAGGCGAGCGGCCCAATTGGCTGCCCAATCACGGCGGCCGACCCTGGTCAGTTGTGGCGCTTCTCGATTACGGGGAAAAGCCCCTTGAATTCGATCATCATCGTGTGCCCATCGGGGTCAATCTGGCATTTCGGCGCGAGGCCTTCTCGCGTGCAGGACTTTGGGACAATCGCGTTGGACGCAAAGCAGGAACGTTGCTGGGACAGGAGGTGCGGGAGTGGGGATTGCGCGCCCGCGCCGCAGGGCTTCGCGGATTCTATGCGCCCCAGATGACGATTCAGCACATTATTCCAAAGGATCGCTTGACCAAACGCTATTTCCGCCGCTGGTTTTACTGGAACGGCATCAGTCGCGCACTCCTGTATGAACAGTCGCGCATCAATATGGAAGCGCCCGAAGACAAGACGCTGGACTTCTCAAAGGTCTCTCATATCGGCGGCGTGCCACGCTTCATGTTTCGAACCTATTTTGGAACCTTCATCAAGATGCTGCAATCCTTTGTGCGGCGAGACCTTGAGGTGAGGTTCGAGCGTGAACTGGAGCTTTGGTTTTTCGCAGGCGTGGTCAGGCAACGTTGGAAAGATCGCAAAGGGCAATCGGGTGTCATTGCTTCGAAAGCAAAGGTCGCCGAAAGCCGTTAAGGGAAATGGAAGTAAATAAAGTTCCAGGTTCAGCTTCAGGAGCGACATATTTTTTTCTACTTCCCATGCAAATGAGTACCGATGACCTAAGGAGAAGAGAAGCACATGAAGGGAATCATTTTGGCAGCCGGTAGAGGGTTGCGATTGAATGGCGTGACCGGCAACACGCCCAAATGTCTTTTAGAAATTGGCGGGCTTACTCTGCTTGAGCGGCAGATTCAAGCCCTTAGAGCTACAGGTATAGACGACATTGTTGTGGTCACTGGTTATGAAGCCGAGCGCGTGCAACGCGCTTGTGATTCACAAATTCATTTCGTTGAGAACTCGTGTTTTGATCAGACCAATAGCCTCTATTCGCTCTGGTTGACGCGTGACCTGCTTGCCAAAGGATTTGTGGTCATCAACTCGGATGTACTCTTTCACCCACAGCTATTATTTGATCTCATCACGGCGCGCTACGAAGATGCGTTGCTGATTGGCTATTGCGATCAACCGTCAAGCAGGCTGGGCGACGAGGAGATGAAGGTCAAGGTCAGAGGCGGACGCGTAATAGATATTAATAAGACCATGAATCCGCAGGATGCTGATGGCGAAAATGTTGGCATTGTAAAGTTTGGACCAAATGGAGCGCGATTATTGATTGAACAAATGGACGCGCTGATTGCCAATGGAGGGTATCACGAATGGGCACCGCGGGCGTTTGGCGAGTTTGCCGTCTGGCACTCTTTATATGCGATTCCGACGCGTGGCTACCCATGGATTGAAATAGATTTTCCAAAAGACTACCTGAAAGCGGTAAATGAAATTTTGCCGGAAATCTCTTTGCCCATACAACAACGCCAAACGCCGGACTCATTTGCCATCAGTTATTAAGGCGTTCAAGACCCTGTGTGATGAGCTTTGCATCGCTTCTAAAATTTGTCCAACAGACGGATGACCAATGGCATCGTCAGCGTAATCCTGAAAACCGCACTGTGCTTGTGGATTCGCGCACACCGATGAATTACGCCATTATGGCGCCCATCCATAAGGCTATGCGCCCAGACCCGCGCGTGACCTTCTATTTCACTGCAAGCGAAGAGCCAAAACGCAGCGCAGAAATCTATCGTGAGGCAGGTTCAGAGGCGCGAATCATATCACCATCGCGGGCTGCTTTAATGAAGTTCAATGCCTATCTGACCGCCGACCAGTTGTGGGTAAAATTGCCGCGTGGCACACGACGCATACAGATGTTTCATGGCGTTGCCGGAAAATACGGGCACATATATGACGCACCGGATCGCTCGATGCGCGAGTGGCACAGGCTGTTTTTTATTAACCAGCGACGCCTGAATAACTACACCAGAAACGGGGCCATTGATGTAGACAGTCCGGCAGCAAAACTGGTTGGTATGCCAAAGCTTGACTGTCTTATGGATGGCTCTCTGAAGCGCGATTCGATACTGCGCTCACGGGGTCTTGACCCGGCAAGGCGAACCGTTCTTTATGCACCGACATGGTCACCGTATTCGTCTGTGAACGCGATGGGACGGGAGCTTGTCGAACGACTTGGTGAAGCCGGGTACGCCGTCATCGTCAAACTACATGATCGTTCGCGGGACACTGAGTTCATACACTCGGGCGGCGTAGATTGGGGAGAGTGTCTGCAACCCATACTTGAAAAATATGACGGGCATCTGGCGCGCGGCAGCGATGCCTGCCCTTACCTGGCAGCCGCAGATCTATTAATCACAGATCATAGCTCTGTGGGGTTTGAGTATCTGCTTCTGGATCGTCCAGTGGTCAGGATAGAGATGCCAGAATTGATTGCCAGGACAAACATACATCAGGACTATGTGAAGATGTTGCAAGAGGTTTCCGCTAGTGTTGAAAATGTGCAGCAGACGATGGAAGCTGTAGAGCAATCTTTCGCAACGCCGCAAGCCAAATCTCAAGAACGCCAACAGGTTGCGGGGGAATTGTTTTTTCAGCCTGGCACAGCTACCGCGCGCGCTACCCGTGAACTATACGAAGTGATAGAACTTGACCCAATGCCTATTGCGCAAAAGAGTGAACCTCGAAATCCTCTTCCATAACAGAAAGCGTTGCCATGTACATCTATGTCTATGTGCAATCCCTACTATGCCTGCTCTCAATTACTAACCATTTTTCAGATGGATTTTGAAATGTATGAGCAATTAGCTGTTTTGAAATA
>JANMSG010000192.1:0-3801 GCA_031389065.1 Acidobacteriota bacterium
CGCACCATTCGTGAGCGTCTGCAAAAGAGAGAAATGATTGCTACGTTACAGGTCTATGCTGCGCGCCCCGTCATCGCAAGGGCGAATACCGATTGAAGAGAAAAATGAATGCGGCTGGGAGCGCCGACATTCCTGTCCGCATGAATTTGAAAACAGGCGGACTAAGAATGTCGGCTCTTCGTCGGACGCAATTGAAAAGAGCGATAGAAAAGGAAGAGTAAATATGTTTTTTCGAGTGAATTTTTTAGGAACATTATCAAAGACTCAAAAACGCCTTGTCGCAAAAATCTGCGCGACATTTTTGATTATAGTTTCGATAGCCTTGGTGGCGGGCTTTTATCAAAGCAGTTCGGCAGCCCAAGACAGCAACGCCTCTGAGCGTTTCAGGAAAAATCGACTTGCACGTCTTTCGTTCGTACAAGACGGGAAAGACTCAGACCCGGCCGCGAAATCTCTTCGCAAAGGACGCGATTTGATTGAAGACGAAAAATGGCAAGAGGCGGAAAAGAACTTCAAAGATTTGATTGCGAATTACCCAAAGAACAAGAATATTGATGCGGCCCTTTACTGGCTGGCTTTCTCTTTGAAGAAGCAAGGCAGATTGCAGGATGCAGACCGCACGCTCGAACAAGTCATCAAAGATTATCCGGCATCGAGTTGGAAAGATGACGCCCAGGCTATGCGTCTGGAGATGGCTCCGCAACTTGGCAATCAAACAACGATCAATCAGGTGCTGGATGAAACCAAAGCAGATGGCAACGAAGAGATGAAATTGATTGCCCTGCAAAGCCTGGCATTCAGCAATTTTGAACGCGCCTTGCCGCTGCTGCAAGACATTCTCAAGCCGGACTCGAAAGCCGGTAAAAGTTTAAAACATTCAGCAATTGCACTGCTGGCGCAGAGAGGCAATGCGCAAGCAATAGACGCGCTCATCACCATTGCGCGCAATCAATCCGACAACGATTTGGGACCCGCAGCGATTATCTGGCTGGGCTTGAGCGGCGATGATCGCGCCTTCGACTACCTGAAAGAAGTAGTCGCCACAGGCAAAGACAAGTCGCTCCTTGATGTGGCTGTCGTAGCCATTTCGCAGAGTCGCAACCCGAAAGCCAAGCCCTTTCTCTTATCGTTGGCGCGTTCGGCTCCGTCGCCGGAAATGCGACGCACGGCAATCATGCATTTAGGCACTCGCGGCGACGATGTGGTCATTGACGAACTGTTGAGTCTTTACGATTCGGAATCGAATGTTGAAACAAAGAAGCAAATCCTGACCGCGCTTGCCATAAGCGGCAATGCGCGTGTGCAAGCAAAGTTGCTCGAAATTGCGCGGAGGGAACCGGACATTGAAATCCGCAAAACAGCTATCTTTTGGTTCGGGCAACGCGGCGGCGAACAAGCCACTGGAATGCTGATTCAGATATACGACGCAGAGCGGGACGATAAAGTGAAAGAACAATTGATTTTTGCCTTCTCTCAATCCAGAAGCAAGACCGCTTTGCAAAAAATGATGCAGATTGCCAAAACCGATTCTTCAGTTGAACTTCGTAAGAAAGCGATCTTCTGGCTGGGGCAAAGCCGTGACCCCGAAGCGCAGAAGTTCATCGAAGATCTTTTGAAATAAACCAGAAAGGACGTGAAATTATGATGATGACTTATGTGTTGTTACTGGCTCTTACGATTTGCGACTTGACGATAAGCGCAACGTCTGAGATGCCAAAAGAAACGAACTCTGTTCAAACCACAAACCAGAATTTCATACAGGTGGACGGCTCAAGCCTGAAATCAAAAATGGATTCTGCCGTAAGACTCGGACGGTCGAATGCGCGAAACGGGCGCTTCTGGGTTGCCTATGGATTCAACGTCAAGCCTGGCGTAACTTTAGGCGGCAACTATCGTGTGTCCAAAAATGACCACCAGGATTTTGAAGGCAAAGAAGGCGGGCGCAAAAATTACAGCAAAGAACCCGAAACACGCAACGCGGCTGTCTTTTTGCAGCGTGATGCGGCAAATGACAACATCGCTAAAATAGAGATGTACGATCTGGATCGCCCGAACGATTACGGCGGTTACCAGGTTTACTGGCTCGGTAGCATCTCAAATGACGAGAGCCTGAGTTTTCTCCGCGAGTTGGTCGTAAGCGAAACTTCGCAGAAGGTGGGCGAGCACGCGATAGCGGCGCTGGCAATGCACAACGATGGGCGTGTCGGGCAGTTGCTTGAAGGCATTGTGCGTGATGTGAAGGCAGAGGAGATACGCAAGTCGGCGGTCTTCTGGTTAGGGCAGACGGAAGGCAAAACGGGTTTTCTCGCGGACCTTGTTCGCAATGAACAAGAGAGCGTAGAGATTCGTAAGCAAGGCGCTTTTGCCATTGGTGTCAGTAGTGATGCAGGAGCGCTCGTCGCTTTGCAAGGACTCTTTCCGCAAGTGACAAACCGCGAGGTGAAGAAGCAAATTGTTTTTGCCGCTTCCATTAACAAAAATACCGACAGCGCCGTAGATTTCCTCATCAACGTAGCTGGCAAGGACACAGACCGCGAAGTTCGCAAACAGGCAATTTTCTGGATGGGTCAAAAAGCCGGGCAACGGACGCTCGAAGTATTGGGCAACACCGTTGAACAAAACGACGAAGACACCGAAGTGCAGAAACAAGCCGTTTTCGCAATCAGTCAACGCAGTAAAGACGAAGCCGTGCCTATACTCATCAAGATTGCCAAGACTCATCAGAAAGCCGAAGTCCGCAAGCAGGCGTTGTTTTGGCTCGGACAGATTGATGATGCTCGCGCTCTTGAACTTTTCAAAGAGATACTCTCGAAGTAGTAAAAAACCTCGAAAAATCAGGCTTTTTGCATAACGGATTCATTCCGCTCAGGTGAGGTCTTGCCTTTTGACAGGGCAAGCCTCGCTTGAGATGCCATTCTAATCACTGTAAATCAAGGAGAGGAAATATCTATGTATCTATCAAAGTTGATGCGTTTGGGTTTTCTGTTGACTCTGTCATTAGCGATTGTGATTGGGCAAAGCTTTGCACAAATGAGCAAAACCCAGAGCGGCAAAATGGAGTTCATGAGTAAAATCAAACGTCTGGACAAAAGCACCATTTCAACAGCCGAGATTGACCGCACGGTAATCAGGTTGATGAGTGCAGCGCGAGTAACGGGTCTCAGCATAGCGATTCTCAATGACGCAAAGATTGCTTATGTAAAAAGTTTCGGCTTCAGAAACAAGGAAGAAAACAAGCCTTTGACCGAACAGACGGTGATGTATGGAGCGTCATTTACAAAAGCGGTTTTCGCGTACTTTGTGATGCAACTGGTCGAAGAGGGCATGATCAATCTGGATAAACCGATCTATCAGTATTTAGAAAAACCTCTTCCGGAATATGAGAAGTACAAAGACCTGGCAAGCGACGAAAGATATAAACTCATCACTGCCAGAATGCTGCTCAGTCACACCTGCGGCTTTCCCAATTTTCGCTGGCTTAATGCGGATGAAAAACTCGACATCAAATTCACGCCGGGTACGAAGTACGCTTACTCGGGGGAAGGCATTAACCTCTTACAATTTGTCATTGAAGCGATCACCAAAAAGTCTGTCGGCGATCAGATGCGCGAACGAATCTTCAAGCCATTCGACATGACGCACACAAGCATGATGTGGGAAGAGCGGTTCGGAGAAAATTGCGCCATCGGCTATGATGAGAAAGAAAAGCCTCTTGGACATAAACAGCGCGCGAGCGTACGTGCCGCAGGCTCTATGGACACAACGATTTCAGATTATGCGAAATTTATGCAAGCGGTGATG
>JANMSG010000019.1:0-10544 GCA_031389065.1 Acidobacteriota bacterium
GTTGAATGTCGGTCAGAGACCGCTTCTCAACACCTTTTCAGTAAAGGCAATCGCAAACTGCTCTATAGGCAATTTCCTTCAAGCCACCAGCAAAAGCCCAATGAAAAAAATAGCCGATTGTCGCAACAAAGCGAAATCGGCTAATGAATCGTGTAGAAACGTAGAAGAGCCTTTATGAAAAGGCTTATTGAATCTAGTCGCTATTTGGTTTTCTTTGCTGCGCCTAACACGGAATCTTTGGCAGCTTTTGCGACACGGAATTTCACCACGGTTTTGGCTTTAATATTAATTGCTTCGCCGGTAGCAGGGTTGCGACCTTTGCGGGCATTGCGATGCGCCTTGACCAATTTGCCGATTCCGGGAACCGTGAACTCACCGTTCTTTTTGGTCTCGCGGTAGGCGATGTCGGTTAGAGAATCCAGGAATTGACCTGCCACTTTTTTGTTGGTAGCGGTTGCTTCAGCTAACTCTGCTGTCAACTGTGTCTTTGATAGTTTTTTTACTGCTTTTGCGGTTGCCATAAATTTGTGTCTCTCTCCTAAATATTGATCTCTGCGGTGTACGCAGGAAGTTGAAAATTAGAAACTGAACAACGAGTCAACGAATCGGGGATGAAGATTTTTCGTGCTCAATTGCTCCAAAAATTATTACCTAATGTTTCTGTTCGAATCTTCAAACAAGAATTAGTGCGACGCAAAGCGTA
Organism: Acidobacteriota bacterium; assembly: GCA_031389065.1. GTDB lineage: Bacteria > Acidobacteriota > Blastocatellia > UBA7656 > UBA7656 > JACQDB01. The sequence continues at coordinate 704 of JANMSG010000019.1, forward strand.
CTACACCAGGTCCGAAGTTGCAACAAAAAAAGTGCAAAAAAGCCCAATTTTATTAGCTAAAATTAGACTTTCGTCCATCCCCGGGTTGCTCTATTCTTCATGTGTTTGACACAATCATGGGCGAAGTCTAAAATCGTGGTAGATTCGAATAAGGAGTTTAATATGATGGGATTAGGAATGCCTGAATTATTAATCATTGCTTTGATAATTCTTATTTTATTTGGCGCGCGAAGAATACCTGAACTGGCAAAAGGTCTTGGCGAAGGAATACGAAACTTCAAGACAGGTATGCACAACGAGGAAACGCCGAAACTTGATGCTCGTAAAGAGGAAAGAAAAGAAGAATCGGTTTAAGCTATTCACTCCATCGATCTTCAAATACTCGTAAGCGCAGTTGCAAGCAGGTCATTTGCCATGGTTAAAGTCGTCTGTTAGCAGGTGACGACCCGCAAAGCCTGCTTCAATTTCATGCCAATAATTAATTTCATCTTCGCCAATCTTCCAGCAAAGTAAGACGATTCGCTCTCCATATTCGCATGGGAAATCTATCAAGCCCGCATCATAATCTTTAATCTGTATGCCTAGGTTTTCGACTTCTCTGACAGCTCTGCCGAATTTCGATATATGCGTCAGATAGGCTGCACCAAACACGCTGCCTCCGCCCTCGTCAGCTTTTTTTCTGGCGCGCGCAATATCAGAATTCAGACTTTTGAGCAGAACTCGCTCCGTCGAAATCCGCGTCATTAGCTTGCGCACTCTTGGTAATAAACTGCGCGCTTCGCTCACTGTGAATGTTTTTAATGCTGCTTCTTCTTTGTACATATTCTTGAAAATCGTTCCTCATCGAGTCGCCAGAGACCAGACGATTACGTTGATAACGATTGCGATAACCAATCCGATTAAAGGATAGACTACCATCGTTCGGCGTATAGATTCCAGAACGTGTTGTTGATTGCCTTTCGTTAGCGTGACTCTTTTCAGGGTTTGGGTGTAGTCGGATACGATTCCCTGTTTTGCACTCGACCAGGTACCAATCAAGCAAACTTCATCTCGAACGCCCACGCAAATCTCTACCAAAGTATCATTTTGAGTAATCTCTGGCTCGCGTTCTTGTGCAATCTTCAAGGCGATGATTTCCTCTTCTTTCGTCTCGACGACACGAATGAATTTTGTGTCTTTCTTGACATTGCCGCTGTCATCCATGAGTTCGTCAATGATGCTCTCATAGGCTTTTCTGATTTCCGAAACTTTAAAGATCTCAAAAGTTGTCGAGCGAATATAGCCGATTGCGTTTTTGAAGCTCAACTCACTTTCCGGGGTAGGGGCAAAGCCATGGAATTCAGGAAAGGCAAATAATTTCACATCGCCTCTGGAAGTCATAATCACCGAAGGGGTGATGCAAAACCCTTCATACTTTTTATAACTGTCTTCACCGGTTCCTGATTGAATGGAGTAGGAGTAGGCCAGGCATTCTCTGTGCGAGAAAGGAGCCTTAATCGCGCTGCCGTGTAGAGGATAGATGAATCCGAACAGAGCAACTCTTTTGCCGTCCTGAAAAATTGCCGAGTCGGCGCGAAAGGGCGAGTATCCAGCCTGCTTGACCAAAGCAAGCTCCTCGCTTTTGCGAATCGGCGTAGAGAGAAAGCCGATGGCGACAAGCATCACAAAACCAAATATGCCGCCAAGCATGGGATTACCCAACCACGAACTGTAAGCCATCGCCAAGGCTACGTATATCGTCAGCCAGATGGCGCATCCTTTCTTCATGCCTGTGGCTTTCTTTTCTTCGGTTGGGTCTGCACGCAATGCAAAAAAAGGTTTCCCCATGATTGGTCTTTCTTATTTCGCGCATTGCCCTATCGGATAAAAGCCTGGTAGTTCGATAGGTAGGTCGTTTCTATTTTTTACAGAGCAAGATTCCACTCACAAAATAGCTTACCATTTTGCAGCGCAATTCTGACAAAACATTTATTTCGGTTCGATTTGATTTTTCGATAATAAATTCGTCATGTTATCAAATTTTCTATTTTTCAAATTCCGTCAACAATATGGCATCGTTGATTTGTTGCCCGCGGGCGAGGGCGAGATGTTTTCCTTCTTTTGACCACGCAAAATGGAAAATCTTATCCTTCGGTAGAGTAAAAATTACTTCGCGCTTGGTCTCATCTGCGAGACTTTGCCGCCAGATGTTTCCATCTGTGGGCGTATTTTCAATATATTCCAATGAACGACTATCGGGCGAAAACTCAAAATATCTTGTAGAAGCGGAAATTTTATAAAAATGTAAAACGTTCGGATTGTCGGTTGAAACGACGACGATTTGATAAGTCCGATTCCGACCTTTGCTCGCAGACTTATCGGCGTAATTAATAAAGCCCAAAAGTTTTCCGTCCGGTGAAATTGCAATCCACGCGCTCGGCGAAAGGTCTTCTCCGGCAAAGAAAACCGTATCAGAGCCGTGGCTCAGAGATTTTCGTCTTACGCTCGAAACGGCTGCCTGTTTATTGATGTAATAAAGCCAATTCCCATCGGGTGAAACAACCGGCAAACCGTTATGTCCACTATCGTCGAAAGTGATTTGAATCGGATTGTCGCCGTTTTGGTCGGTTCGCCAAATTTGCAGCAACCCTGTTTTGTTGGAATTAAAAAAGATATATTTTTGGTACGCTGAAGCTGTCGGAAACTCGGCTTGATAATCCGTGTTGCTGGTCAATTGCAAACGCCCATTTTCAAGCGGATTGACTAGCCATATTTCCTGAAAAGGTTTTTGAATCTCGTGCGAGACATAGACGATTTTTTCATCGTCAAACCAATCTATCGCCGATAAGCCGTCAAGCGTCGAATTTCCGAAAGTAAGTTGTTTGAGATTTTCGGGCTTTGCATCATTCGCCACCCATAAATTTGAATGTTGTAAAAATTGATTGGCGACCAATTTCTTTCCGTCGGCGGTGATGGAAAGGTTTTGATAAGACGATAAATCGTTGGTGATTCTCTGCGAAAAACCCGTTGCAATTTCAACTTTCCAGAGCTGCATAAATTTTCCCGATCGGTTAGCGGAAACGATGATATTTTCATTATCGGCAAGCCAGACGACTTCATCAATCTGTTTGAAACCGTTTAATGGAACGGTCTTTTCCGCACCGCTTTTCGCGTCAATCATCACCAGTTGCGAAAGCAGCTTTGCCCGATCTTGAATCGTCAAAGCAAGGCGTTTGCCGTCGGGCGACCAGGCGGGCGATGAGTTGAAGGCTGGAAAATCTGGGAAGGTTCGGGAAATCGTTTCGCGTTCTTCGCCGGAATCGAGGTTTTTTATTATCAATATATAGCGGTTTTGATTGGCAAAATAGCGGACAAAAGCGACGTTTCGATTGTCTGGAGAAAATCCAAATTGCGTCCAGACATCTTCCGCAACGAGCTTTGCCGTGCCGCCGAAACGCGAAATTTGAAAAATCTCGGATGCCAAATGGAGTTCCTTCTGATTGCGGAAATAGAGTGAACTTCCATCCATCGAAAATCGCAAAGAGCCGAATATGTTATGGTTTGGGATTTCCAAAACCACATCTTTATTCGATTTCACATCCTTCAGTAAGATTTGCCCGCCTTTGACAAAAGCCACAAAATTACCGTCTTGTGAAATTGTCGGAAACGAGATTTCACCTGTATCAGTGAGTTTTCTAAACTGCACATTTTCAAACGGCGAAGGTGCAATGGCAACAATGCGTGGCGGCAATAATCGGTAGCCGAAAAATCCGATGAGGCTCAATAAAATCAAACTCGAGACAAAAATTATAAGGTTTCTTTTCCAACTTCCCGCCGCTTTTGCGGGTAGGATTTTCGGCGGATCTGCTTCGGTAATTTCTTCAATGTTGATTGCCTTCTGCGTTTGGGTGGCGGGCAAAATTTCTTTGCCGTTTGAGTTGAGCGCTTGAAGATTGCCGTTTGATGATTGAACCAAGTGAATCGGAACGGTGATGCGATAACCGAGGCGAGTTTTGTTTTCAATCAAGGGCAAACCGTCTGCGTCATTGCCCAAAGCTTTTCGCAAGGTGTAAATGTTTTGCGTCAAGACGCCGTCTTCGACAAAGGTGTCAACCCAAACCGTTTTGAAAATATCTTCCTTTGAAACAAACTCGCCCTGCCGTTCCAGAAGCAAGCACAGAAGTTCTGAGGCCTTTGGCGAAAGCGAAATCAGCTTGTTATTTTGCCAAAGTTTATGCTTTCCGCCGTCAAAACGGAATGGACCAAACTCGTATAAATTATTGACTTCACTACTCATAAATCCTTTGAGAATTTCTTTGAGAATTTCTTTGAGAATTTTTGAGCCAAACTTTGAAGACAAATACCGCCTTTCGCATTACCTTCGCAGTCATAGGCAAGGTGAAACTTTATAGTAAAACGAAAAAGGAGCAAAGAAAAATGGTGAAAAGAAAATTAATCAGCATCGCAATCGCAGCTGTCTTGGTGGTTTTTTCAGTAAACGGCTTTGGTCAGCCAAAGTCAAAAACTGCAAAAGCCAAAACCACAAATACCGCGTCAACGAGGGTGAAAAAAACCTCGCGTTGCCATTATCCAATGTGCGGCGGTGTGGTACATCAGACAAATCTGCCAACTACTAGCGGTTTAGTCAGAAACGAAAGTATTAAGGAAAGGAGACTCCGTTAAGAAAATCATTTGAGACTAAACGGTTCATCATGGAAGGCTCTGTAAGAGTAGATTAAGCATAGCAAATCCCAGGTCAGTACTGACTTTGCACAGGTCTCCGCGATTAAGCAAATGCCTTTTTGAAAGTTGGATTGGCTTGAAGGTGAACGGGACTTTCAGGGTTTTATTAAAGGAGAAAACAACCATGAAATGCACAAAAATATTAACCCATTTAAGAAATCGGGCGAGAGGCTTTATCGCCACTGCGCTCGTCTTAACGTCGGCATGTGCGCTACTGTGCCTGCCCGTGCCGCGCGCCACCGCCGCCGACCACAGAGACGGGCCAAAATTATCCATTCCCCTACTCGACATTAATGACCTGTATATATTTCTCGACCCGAATAACAGTTCGAGGGTTATCATCGCATTCGACGTGGGTGGCCCGATCATCCCGCCGGAGAATGCCAGTGCCGGCATCTTCGATCCGTCAGTCAACTACAGGCTTCAGATTGAAAACACTGGCGACGCTGTCGGCGATCAGTTCATTGACATTGGATTCACGAAGCCGACCGGCAGCGGTCAGCCGCAGACTGCCACAATCACGATCTCTGGGAACCAAGCACCCCATACATTCACTGCACAGACTACCCCTTCGTCTTCAACTGCTGAAATCGCGCCTGCTCCGGTCGTCACCGTTGACGAGACGACGGGCATCGCCTTCTCTGCCGGAGTAAGCGACGACCCATTCTTCTTCGACGCACCTGCAGAGTCTCGCTATCGCGCCTCGCTGCTGGCTGGCCGTCCTGACAGCACTCTGCTTGAGCGCGCCCGCGACAGCTTTGCGGGCTATAACGTCTTGATGATCGCCCTCAGCATTCCGGCAGCAAAACTGCGCGGTTCGGCAGGCGACCTGATCGGATTATCTGCTTTCACTCAGCAGCGCAAGAAAACCATTCTCTCGGCTGAAGGCGATCCCCGATACCTGGGGTCGTTCGTCACACTTGATCGGATGGGCATCCCTTCCATCAACACCACACTCATCCCTTACGCGCGCAAGGACGAGTACAACCGCGCCACCACGACAGACGACGCCAACGGCAGATTCACAAACGACATCCGCGCCACGCTTCAATCATTGGGCACCGACGCGACCAGCATCGGCGCGATTGTGGAATTGGCGGCGCAGCGCGGCGATATGCTGCGGCTCAACCTGTCGCTCAACAATACGGGAACTCAGGGAGGCAACAACCCGGCGGCGGGGTTTCCCAACGGGCGGCGTCCCCTTGATGACGTGGTTGACAAGGTACTCACGCTCATCAATAACCGCGTCGAGTTGGGCGATAATGTTGACCGCAATGATGTGGAGTTCCGCAGCGAGTTTCCCTTCTTTGCCCCACCCCATCAACCGCTCTAGAGTGTCAACCTTGAGCCGACAAAAAATAGACGGGCGCGCATTGCCGTAGCAGGCCAACTGTCTCGGGCAAACCCATCGTTAATGAACTAAGGAGCAAAACAATGAAACACAGAATAATCGTATCAATCGCGCTCGCCTTGAGCGTCGTTCTAATCTCGCTGATGAGTTCCGGTTCAACGGCGAAGGCACAACAAGGAGGAAGACTATTTGTTGCCGACACAGGCATGATTAAGCTCGGTCCGAATCAAGTACTTCGCGTGGCGATATTTTCAGGGGATGATAATTTCAATAGTGTTGCAGGTGGCGGAACTTCCATCCGCGTACGTTTCAGACGGATAGGATATACGGAAACTTGTGACGGTGAGGTGTGCAAACACACCGTCTCGTCTCAAAGCACGTCCGCACCGGTGACGATCGCTCCTGGTGAAGGCGCTTCATTTATCCTCCCCTATATTGAACAGGAGAATGTGCGCGGAATGGTTTCGAGCAACAGCCCAGACGTGCGGGTGAATGCCTTAATTATTAACCGTATTACGGGTGATGTCATAAGTGTCCGCGAACTCGCGTTAGATGATTAAAGCCTCAGGAGCGAATGCGGTGACGGCTGACTTGTTGAAAAGCGCTGCGTCTGATGCGTATCCGCGAACCCGTCAAATTGCGCTTCGATGATTAATCGAAAAGGAGTGAATGAAATGAAAAATATAAAATATTGGATAACTCGAATAATTTTATTGGCGTCTATGAGTTTGATCTTAACCGTTGCAAACGCGCAGGCGGCGACTTGGACGGTAACGAAAACCGCCGACACCAACGACGGCGTGTGCAATGGCGATTGCAGTTTGCGCGAAGCGATTGATGTTGCGGTGACCGGCGACATTATAAAGTTCTCGGCGCTTTTCAACACCCCGCAGACCATTACGCTGGCATTAGGCACCTTAGTCATCAACGAGGATTTGGAGATTGTAGGAACGAGCGCCAATTGGCTGACGATTTCGGGCAACAACACGAGCGGCGTTTTTAACATTAGTTTTAATCTCAGCTTTTATCTGGTGAATTTAAGCGGAATGACAATTAGGGGCGCGGACTCTACAGGCATTGTTAATGGCGGCGATTTGACCATAGATGGCTGCGTTATTACGGAAAACACGGGCTTTTACAGCGGTGGCATTGATAACAACGGCACTTTGACCATCAACAACAGCACGATCTCGGAAAATACCGGCATGGTTTTAGGCGGCGGCATTAAAAACGATGGCACTTTGAACATTACCAACAGCACCATTTCAAACAATACGGTAAACAACGTCTTCTCAGGAAGCGGTGGGATCTACAACTCTGGTTCTTTGACCCTAATCAACTCGACCATTTCGGGCAACTCCAAGCTAGGCGCCGACAATAATGGCGGAGGCATCTTTCACGACGGTACGACGACGATAACCAACAGCACCATTACCAACAACTCGGCTGAAGGGGCAAGCAGTGCAAGCGGCGTTATCAGATTTAATATTGGCTTGGTAACCCTCCGCAACACAATTATTGCCGCCAATGTAAATAATTCGACCCAGCCTGATGTGAGTGGAAGTGCAATTGGATTTGCTTCCGACGGCTTCAATTTCATCGGCAACGCCGGCAGCGTGGCATCTGTATTTACCTATATCGGTGACCAGATGGGGACGAGCGCCGCGCCGCTTAATCCGCTGCTCGACGCGCTCGGCAATTACGGCGGAATGACCGCCACGCACAGGCTTCAAGCAACCAGCCCGGCGATTGACAAAGGCTGGAGTTTCGGTTCGGCGACCGACCAGCGTGGACTTTCGCGACCTTACGACAAACTGGACATCCCGAACGCCCTCGGCAGCGACGGCAGCGACATAGGGGCTTACGAATTGCAGTTCACTGTCCTCATCACAGGAGTCGTCCTTAAGCCTCTCGGCGATCCGCTAAAAAAAGCTCGCGTTTTGCTAACGATGGCAAACGGCGAAAAACGCGTAGTGAAAACCGACCGACTCGGCTTTTATCGCTTTACCGATGTGGCGAGCAACGCAATGTATCAGGTCAGCGTTACGCATTCCCAATACGAGTTTATAGCGCAGCAAGTGAGGGTGCAGGAAGAACTCAAGATTGTTGATTTTAAGGCGTTGCCGTAAAAGAAAATGAGAAAACCACAACGCAGAATAACCCTATCAATCGGGCTCGTGTTGAACGTCATTCTATTTTCGCTGATGAGTTCCGAAGGCGCTCTTGGATTACCGTTTCCTGAAAATGGGAGATAGGAATCAGAAGTTGCCTCTAAAAAACAAATTTTTCATCTCGCGTGTCGGATAGTCTTTGTGGTTTTGATTATTTTACAATGCGATGCCCGATTGGATAAAAGCCCGGCAATTCAATTGGCAATCTGCCTTTGAATTCACTTTCGCCAAGCACGGCTTTCAATGCCGCCTCTTCGGCGGCAGGGTAATATTCGTAAGCCAGAATATAGGTCGGCAATTCCGGCAGGAATGAAATCAAATAAGGACTGCCGTAGAGCACAAAGGCGAAAGGTTTCTCATACGCAGAAAAGGTTTTCAGCAAATCCAATTCGCCTTCGCTCAAATCTATAGAACCTTTGTAAGCGGCTACGCGGACAAATGCGTTGACGATGACGACATCAGACAAAGCCGCGAGTTTTTTGATTAGCTCAAATTCCGTAGGCGATGTCCTAGGAGTTACGTTTACGGCAGTAGTGTTCCTATGGCGTTGCATCAAGTTCGTCAGAAAGGTACGACCGGGAGAGAATTGCTGAACTGATTCGCCGCTATCTACTACGGAAACGAATAAAACTTTTTTCTCTGGCGTGAGTTTCAACGGCAGCGCTTTTCGATTATCGCGCACAAGGGTTATGGCGTTTTGAATGATCTCCTGGGCTTTGCCTTGATTCTCTTTATTATTGAGCCCGGCTGCGAGTTTATCTACATCGGTGAAACGATTTTTGTGCAAACCAATCTTTTCTTTTGCTGCCAGAATTCTGCGAACCGATTCATCAAGGCGCGACTCTTTGATCTCGCCGGATTGCACAGCTCCTTTGATTGCGTTGAAAGCTTTTTCGACGCTCGGCGGATATAGAATCACATCGGCTCCGGCTTTAAGCGCGAGAACCGCCGCTTTACCATCAGGGTAATGCGCAGCAATGCCACGCATATTCATTGCATCCGTGAAGATGACGCCTTTGAATCCGATGTCGTTACGCAGCAGGTCGGTTAACATCTTTGGCGAAAGTGTAGCGGGCGTGTTGTCAGCTACAAGTTGTGGCAAAGCGATATGCGCGCTCATTACACCGCCAACACCCTCCTGCACAGCAGCGCGAAACGGTGGCAATTCGATTTTATCCAAACGAGCGCGGTCAATATCTACGACAGGCAATTCCAGGTGCGAATCCGTAGAGGTGTCCCCGTGACCGGGAAAATGTTTTGCTGTAGCCATCACACCAGCGGTTTGCAACCCCCTCACATAGGCGCGAGCCAGGCGCGAGACCAGTTCAGGGTCGCCGCCAAACGAGCGAATGTTGATGACAGGATTGCGGGCGTTGTTGTTTACATCCACCACAGGATAGAAGTTTACATTCACACCGATAGCGAGACATTCTTCGGCGGCTATGCGCCCTGCCTGATAAGCCATCTCTTCACTATCGGTCGCGCCGATTGCCATACCACGAGGCAAGCGTGTCGCGCCAAGGAAGCGAAACCCCACCCCACCTTCAAAATCGGCAGTGATAAAGAGAGGCGTTTTCGACATCTTCTGAAGGCGATT
>JANMSG010000691.1:0-5670 GCA_031389065.1 Acidobacteriota bacterium
GCGATAAATGGTCGAGGTCATGTTGTATGACCGTGCCATTTTCAAACTCAACTAATCGCCAACCCGTTCGCGTGTAGAGATTAGGCATAGCCCCGCTTGCTGCGCTGCCAATTCAACTAAGAGAGCTTGCAATGCGGCATCTTTCAAGCGTCCTTCCTGCTGCCCCGGCGGATGTTGCAGCGGTTCGAGTCCGTCAAGAACGAGTAGGGTGCGCGTTTGTCTAATGAGATTCGCCAGTCGTTCGCCTTTGTCCCACACCGTGCCAAGCGTTGGGTCTGTGTCGCCGAACCAGCGCAACGCCTGATCTATGAACAGGTCGGCAGAGGCGGCGCGTTCGCTTGTGCCCTGACTGTAAAACGACCAGCCGTAGATGCGTTCTGCGCCACGATAATTGTCCATTGCCATACGCTTTTTCAGCCAATGATTGATGAGCGCCGTTTTGCCTACACCGCCCCAGGCAATGAAGGTGATGATGTTGGCGTTGGGACTTGCCCAGGCATCGTCGAGGAGTTGTAATTCACTGTCGCGACCAAAGAGGTCGGGACCGCTCGTGGGCAAACGGGCGATGGAGATTTTGTCGCGAGGCAGTGGCGGCAGCATGAGGTTGAAGAATTCTGCGACGATGTCCGCGTGTTTTTTGACGAGCATATCAAGCTCGGTGCGTGCCCAGAATTCACATTCATAGCCGTGTTTGCCACAAAATTCACTCACCTCTTTGCGTGCCTCAGCAGAGAGAGTTGCATTGGTGACAAAGACCACGCCGAAAGGCTTTTTCGTCGGGTCAGCGATGACCAGCTTGTTGTACTTCTCGATCTCTTTGATGAGCGGCGCAGCGCTGATAGTCTGGTAACGCTTACACTGAAAATACCAGAGTTGTTCGCCGCTGTCGGTGGCGCGGTAAGCAATCACATCGCGCCCCTGTTCGCTTCCCGCTGCGCCAAGATGTTCCGGGCGCAGATAGCCTTTGCGTTCCACTAACCATAAACACAAGCGTTCGAAGTCCACTGGCGATAATTCGCCGAAGGGCAGAAGGTGATTGCCTTTCGTAACGTTCGGTTTTGTCATCATCAGCCTCACGCGATCAATCGTTGGTTTGGTTTCGCCGTCTAATGAAACGAAACGGTGGCAAGCTCTCTTTGTTCGTTGTCACTGCAAAACAGCAGCTAAAGTGGTCTGAGGAATATTAATCGAATCTCACACAGTGGCAAGGGGAATTAACTATTTTGCGGTTTTTTTGTCTTATCCACAGTCATGCCCGATTGTTTGTTGAGAATGCTGTCATAGAGTTTTTCGGGCAATAAACGCTTCAAAGCTATGGCTAATTTTGCATGACGAGGGGCAGCATAACGGGCGCGCGGGTGGTCTGACGTCAAAGCGATATAGACGAGCCTGGCGATGTCGTCCGGTGTGCCAGCCATTTTTCTCAATCGGTTGAAGCCTGATAGGGAGCCTTCAAAGAACGGCTTATAAGGACTCTCTTTTTCAATAACGGATTTTGAAATATGGTTTGCCACGCCTAAAAATTCCGTGATGATGAAGCCAGGCTCTATGACTACGACTATGATTCCGAAGGGCGCAAGCTCGCCGCGTAAACCGTCAGAAATGGCTTCCAGAGCGTGTTTCGTGGCGTCATAGACAGAAGACAAAGGCCGCGCTACTTTGCCGGCGACGGAACTGATATTGACGATGCGCCCGCTATTTTGCTTGCGCATAATTGGAATCACAAGCTGTGTCAGTCCGATGACGGAAAAAAGATTGGTCTCGAAATTTTGGCGGATTGCATCAAGCGGGACAATCTCTATGGGACCGCGCTGTCCGTAACCTGCATTATTGATGAGCGCGTCAATTTGTCCTGTCGCCTTCATGGTTTCATGCACCAGACGCTCGCGGACGGCAACAGCATTTATATCGCCTGCGATTGCAATGGCGTGCCCGCCAGCGTCTTCGATCTCCTGTTTGATTGCTTCCAGTCGGTCTTGCCTTCGCGCCGTGATAACCACGGTCGCGCCTTCCCGCGCCAACCACCTGGCAATCGCTTCGCCAATGCCTGCGGATGCGCCTGTGATAATTGCCGTCTGTCCTTTGAGCGTTGCCATTACTGAATTCACCAATTGTTGTCAGGCTGCGCAGCGTCCAGATATTGTTCGGTCTCGCTTTTTTTGAGCGCAGATTTGACAGCCCATACGAATGCCAAGACTATCACGGCAGTCCCGGTGAAGCGAATGAAGCCAGCGATTTTTGGCGTTGATTTGAGCATTCCCATCTGCCCCAACATATAATTCCAATCGTGTATGCTGTCTTCGCCGCCAAGCAAAGGAAGTTGCAGGGCGAGCGAATCTCCCGCATAAACGGAAACATTCAAAATGCTCTCGCCAACCCAGAAGAGAACCATTGCTGCCGAGTAATAATTTTTTTGCCTGACGAAATAGCCTACGAAGATTGCCGGCATGATCACCTGAAAGAGCGACCCTCCGGCAATCATCATAAATTCGCCAAGCGGTCTGAAGAATAGATGCCCGGCTTCGTGTATGAGTAGATTGACTCCATCAATCAAATGCCATTCGTAAGGGTTCCAGGCACACCAGAGAAAGTAGAGTCCTGCGACACAGGCGAAAATCAGTTTCGGTGTTTTGATATTCATCAATCATCAGCCCCTCGTCTTTTTTCAACTCCACTCGCTTGAAAGTCAACGGTTTTGTTTTCGCGCCTGCTGATTCGCTGCCCTACAGGCAAGTCAAAAGCAAGGGGCGGATGAATAAAGTTAGAATCCGTCGTCACTTTTGAGCGATTATTTATCTGCCGGCTGGTCCGGTTCCGCTCCCGGAACAAAACCCTCATCATCAGGCAGTTCAGCAGGCGTTGCCTGACCATTCAAGACCTTGTTGAAGAAGCTGTATAGCTCAAGGCGTTTGCGGTAATCGCTGTGCGCTTTGATGGCTTTTGAACAGTCAACCAATTTTACATTACTACCTACCTTATCTGGTTTGTCCGGTCCTTCATATCCTAAGGCTTGATCGAAATCCATGATTGGATAAGAGATTTTCAGCACGTTGTCCTGCTTTGAATGGAGGACATAGACACTGCGGCAAGCTTGCGTTGAAATGAAAAATTTTTCTCCCTTCTGGATGGACTCATCATCTACGGCGGGAGCCGTCAGAAAGAGGTTGCGAACCACCTGACTCGTCGGGTCGGCGTTTTGTAGCGCCTTGAGAATTACCCGAGCGCCGAGACTGTGTGTCATCACGTCAACCGCTTTCGCCGTTTCGACAACCTTTTTCAAGCGCGCAAATACACTGTCGCCGAGGGCATTGGCGCGCATCTTGGCGAAAAGATAGGAAGCTTTTGTAAACCCGCCGGGCCAGGCAATGCCAATTACTTGATGGTAGGCTCGCGGTCCTGAACCGACGATGTTTCTCGTTTGCATCGTCGCGTCAATCATTGAGTAGCCATTCAAAATGTTCTCGCGCTTGTTGTGATACCCATGCACGAGCAGCAGCAAACGTTGGTCTTTAATAGATGAGAGAAACTCATCATCAGTGATTGGAGTTTCGGCAGAAACGCCATCGGTTGGCACCTCGCGGATGGCGTCGGGTTGCGCCACATCCACATTGCTCCAGAAATTTTTGCGATAGCTGATAAAGATCATTGGTCAATCCTCCTTAAATTTGTTGATTGGTGAGGAAAAGGCAATCATTTGCGAATCAGATGACAGGCAAAAGGATAATTTGTCTTCCTATTTTCTCTTCCCACAAATTTAATGAGAAAACAGCAAATTTATTACTTCTTTGACCTGCGCTTTACCTAACAAAAACGCTTCTGAATGAAGTGATATAGGCAAGTAAGAGTTTTTTGACCTCCTGCTTGCCTTCTTTGAATTGAGACTACTTTTTACGCTCGCTTATCAGGATCATCTTTGACCTGTCGTTTGCAGCTAGAATTTATTCGCCAGAAAGTATGGCAGCATGGCGCGCCACGTAGGCCAATCGTGTCCCATATCAAAGCCCCATAAATCCAGTTCGTGCGGGATGCTTTTCGCGTGGAGTATGCCTGTCAGTCTGCGCGAGGCCTCAGGGTTTTCATAACTGCCTTGCCCGCTGACGATGTATATGTGTTGTTTATGGCGCAAGGCGTTTAGCTCATAGCCTTCCGGCAGATTCGGCAGATAATCCACAGGGTTGTTGAAGTAAACATTCTCGTCATAATAATCGCCCTCGTAATAACCGCGAATATCGTATGCGCCGCTCATGGCAATGGTTCCGGCAAACAGATCGGGGCGCCGGAATAATTGATTCGCCGAATGAAACGCACCGAGACTTGCGCCCGTGGTGATAATGCCGTGACGACCGTTGCAACGATTCCAGATGAAGGGCACGACTTCGTTGGCGATATAGCTGTTGTATTGTACTTGCCGTAATGCTTTATGCGGTGTAGGGAGTTGGCGATTGAGCCAGCTATCGCGGTTGATGCTGTTGATGGAAAAAACTTTAACCTTGCCTGATTCGATGAAGTCTTTAATTACGTCTATGACATAGAAACGTTCGTACTCTAAATAATCAGCCGCCGCAGTTGGGAACATCAGCAACGGAAAACCGAAATGCCCGTAGGTGACAATCTCCATTTCTTTGTTCAAACTCGGGCTATACCATTTATCAATCACTCTCTGCATGAATCTCTCCTCAAATAATTTTATGAAAGCGTTAGCCGACGGTCGGATGATTCTTTGACCGCGCCGCGTTTTGAAATGCGCCCGTTATCTTAGCTGGAATTTTATTTCTTCTCTACCCTGAAAAAATATTTGTCAGTTTCTACAGCTTTACGTTGAGTGGACATGCCTTCAAGTAAAACCGAATAGCTTTGGCTGGTGAAGTTTTTGGCAGCAATATCAAGAGTGATGACGCCGCCCGATTTCCAGCGAGTAGGCTTCATGCCGTTTTGAAAAAAGATAACTTCACCGTTCAAGGTTTTAATTGTTGCCTGGTAACTGTGGTAATCGTCGGTCGCCAGAGCGATCTGCAAGCGGATGGTCTTGACACGACTCTCAATCACCAAAGGCTTTTCGTCCAGGCTTGATTTCGTGGCGGCGGACAACAGAAAAACGGCGATGTGAGGTGCTCCGTCAGGGGCTCTCTTATCGGGGTTATTTTGCGGTAAGGGAGCCTCATTACGATTATCTATGTTGGCGTTCTGTTGCGCGAAATCAGGGCGCGGTTGATTGGCATTGCCGGGATGGAGATTGGCGTTGGCATTGGCAATCTTTTCGGGTGGCACAGGTATGAAGAAGCCGCGCAGTAAGAGAAAACCTAAAACCACGATTAGCAAAACGGCAGCAGCAGCAAGCCATCTGCGAGGGTTGCGGCGCAGATCCTTGAAGGGAGGTTCAATCCGGGAAACGCTTGATAAATGGGCGGGAGTTGCCGCCGCCGTCTCTCCTTCTGTGGCAGCCGTTGAAGCTGCTTGCCTCAAGGCTTTGGTGACTGCGAGTTTTTTGCGATGGGTCGGCGAAGCGAGGAATTTTGTATCGAATAATTCACGATCCGTTGCCGACAGATCGTCGCCCAGATAGTCCTCTATCAACTCATCTTGAACGATTTGCAATTGCTCAAGAACCGCTGCATCTGTGAAGTACAAGGCTTCGTAGTCAGACTCTTCCTCCGGCGTCAGCTTGCCGAG
>JANMSG010000051.1:0-3604 GCA_031389065.1 Acidobacteriota bacterium
GGAGCACCATTTCACTTTTGGGTTAGGGTTCCTCGGAGTCTAGGACTCTCCTGTTGGTCTGGTGATGAGTTAACGCATAGCCTTTTCAAATCTCTCATTTCACATTCTTTTAACCTCCGGGTTACATCTCTGTCAGATGTCGT
Source organism: Acidobacteriota bacterium (assembly GCA_031389065.1). GTDB lineage: Bacteria > Acidobacteriota > Blastocatellia > UBA7656 > UBA7656 > JACQDB01. The sequence goes on from JANMSG010000051.1 coordinate 144, forward strand.
CTGTATACTCCGATGTACTTTCAAAGTTAGGCGATCTTGTACTGCGCGCTGTTTTATGCGCTTGGCAAGCGTGTCGCTTGTACCACTTCTAATCCTATGGAGAGATGGCAAAGGAGAAAACCATGAAAAAATGTAAACCGCTCGTTTCGCTTTTATGTATTTTATTGCTAGCTGGGTCGGCTCTGGGATTGGCGCAACAGGAGACCGGAACCATAACGGGTGAAATCAAAGATACGATCGGCGCCATGATCCCCAAAGCGTCCATTACAATCACCAACCTGGCGACCAACATCAACGTCACGACCGAATCGAATGAATCGGGATTATACACCGTAACCAGTCTTCGCCCCGGTATCTATACGGTTGCTGTCGAAAAGGCAGGATTCCGGCGAGTCACCTTGTCACAGATTACCCTTCAGGTGAATTAGGTTGCGCGCCTGGACGTGAGCCTGGAAGTCGGCGATTTGTCCGCTGTCATAGAAATCACCACCGGCGCTCCCTTGCTCGAAAGCCAGACCTCATCTCGTGGAGATGTGATTGATCAAAAAAAGATTCTTGAGTTGCCGCTCAACGGACGTGACTATAACCAGTTGGCACTTCTGTCGCCAGGCGTGCTGCCCGGAACGCCGCGACTGGCGGCGGTTAATTTCAAGGGAGCGATCAACGTCAACGGCAACCGTGTGTTCAACAACGTCTTCCTGCTCGATGGCGTAGACAACATCTCGTATTCGAACTCATTTCGTGGCGAGAATGTCCAACTCATTCAACCTTCCATAGAAGCGCTGCAGGAATTCAAGATTCAGACAAACGCCTATTCTGCCGAATTCGGGCGCAGTTCGGGCGCCGTCGTCAACGCTACCATCCGATCCGGCACAAACGCGCTGCGCGCCACTCTGTATGAATTCATCCGCAATGACGTACTCGACGCCAATAACTTTTTCTCCAACGCTTTGGGCACACCCAAGCCTGTACGCAAGCGCAATCAATTCGGCGCAGCGGTCGGAGGACCTCTCGTTAAGAATCGCACCTTCTGGTTCGCTGATTATGAAGGACTGCGTGAGCGCGAAGGTGTACCGCGCGTCCGTCAAGTCCCGACTGCCGCTGAAAAGGCCGGGCTGTTTAGCGCGGCGGTCTTCGATCCTTTCGCTACGGGGCGTCCCCAGTTCAGCAGGAATACGCAAGGTCAGTGGGTGATTCCGCAAAACCGCTGGGACTCAGTAGGTGCGAAGATTATTTCGCTCATACCCGATCCGAACGTACCCGGGACAACGATTTTCGCCTCAACCCCCATCACGCGCACCCGACAGGATCAATTCGATATCAGACTTGATCACAAATTGATGTATGCCGTGACGCTATTCGGACGATATAGTTTCGTAGACACAGACACCTTTCGACCCTCGCCGCTTCCAGGACTTGCCGAAGCCTCGTTCAACGATGCTTTCGGCTCCAATCAAAACCGCTCGCAAGGCTTGGCAATCGGCTTGACCTGGATTTTAAGCTCCACAGTTGTGGGAGATTTTCGCTTCGGTTGGGCGCGCGGAAATTACTTTACCTACCCTCCGAACTTCGGCGTAGACGGACCGGCAGAAGTCGGGTTGAAGAATGTTCCCAATGATGACGCGATCAAAGGAGGATTGCCAAAAGTCAACCTTCAGGCATTCGATGCCGTCGGGCGACACACCTCAACACCACAGTTTCAGACGCCGCGCTCATGGAATCCGCGCGCCACGTTTAGTTGGAATCTCAATCGTCACCTGCTGAAATTCGGCGGCGAGTTCCTGCACGTAGAGACCAAGATCAACGATCTTAATGCGACCGTTGGCAGGATGAATTTTGAAGACCGGTTCACAGGTAAAGCGGTCGGCGACCTGCTGCTCGGGCTGCCGTCGCAACTTGCGCTGACCAGTTTCACGGTGATGGATCAGGGGCAGGATATGTACTTCGCGTTTCTTCAGGATGACTTCAAGGTGAATTCGCAGTTCACCTTGAACCTGGGGTTGCGCTATGAATTTGCGACGCCGCCCAGAGAGAAAGAGAACCGCTTTGCGAATTTCGATCAAGCGACTGGCACGATGATACTCGCTGGAGACGGCGGCATCTTTGAACGCAGCTTGATTCATCCTGACCATAATAATTTTGCGCCGAGAGTAGGCTTTGCCTATGCGCCAGGCAAGCGCCTGGTGATTCGGGGCGCCTACGGAATGTTCTATTCGCACACCGTCAGGCAAGGGCGCGAAGGGTTGCTTGGCTTCAACCCGCCGTTTTTGGTTGATAACCTGATCTCGACAGGAGTTACGGGATCGGCAGCGGTCGCCTCGGCTGCCCCGTTCCGTTTGCAGAATGGTTACCCAACGGGTTTGCTCGATCCCAATTCCCTAAGTCCGACGGTGCAGCGGCGGGCTCAAGACGCCGATCAACGCACCCCCTACATTCAACAATACAACCTGGGCATCCAGTATGAAATGGCGAGAAACATGCTGCTCGACGTCGCCTATGTCGGCAATAAAGGCACCAAATTACCGGGGTTTCGCAATTTGAATCAGCGAGCTGTAATCACCAACCCGAACGGGTCGCAGTCGGCGGGCGCTAGACCGTTCCCGCTCTTCGGCGATATTCAGTGGATGGAAGACCGTGTGCTTTCAAGCTACCACTCGCTACAGACACGCCTCGAAAAGCGTTTCTCTCAAGGGCTGGCAGCGACGCTGAGTTATACCTGGGGCAAGGCGCTGACGGAAGCGCCGGATCACATCTCGACGAGCGGCGGAGGACCTGGCTTAGACACAGGGACGTTCCGCGAACCTCAGAACGGCTTGAACCTGAAAGCCGATCGGGGTCCGGCTGAATTCGACGTTAAGCACCGGTTCGTTGCCAGCTATATTTATGAGCTGCCTTTTGGAAGAGGCAGGCATTGGGGCAAAGACTGGAAGGGCATCCCGGAGTTGCTTTTGGTAGGATGGCAGTTGTCAGGTTTACACGCTCTCCAGACCGGGCTCGCGCTGACGGCGACGCTTGGCGGCAGTACTGTCCTCAATCTAGGCGGCGAGCGCCGGGCTCGACCGAATCTGGTAGGCAATCCAGTGTTGCCCGAATCACAGCAGACAGTGGAGCGCTGGTTCAACACCAAAGCGTTTGCGCCTTTTAGTCCCTCCCCACAGGCCTTTGGCAACGCCGGCGTAGGCATCATGCGTGGTCCGGGCTTTGTCAGTTTTGATTTCACTCTGGGCAAAGATTTTCGCTTAGATGAAACTCGCCGCATACAGTTTCGCTGGGAAGTCTTCAATGCCTTTAACCGGGCGAACTTCAACCCACCCGACATCCGTGCAGAAAGCAGCGGCTTTGGGCGAATACTTTCTGCTGGCAAAGCCCGCATCATGCAATTTGCTCTGAAACTTTACTTTTAGTTGAAAAAAATTGAGTAGGGGGAGGGCTTGTCCTTGCCCGGATCGCCGCAGGCGATG
>JANMSG010000072.1:0-3263 GCA_031389065.1 Acidobacteriota bacterium
CACTCTGAAATTTTGCCCATAACATTATTTCAGTCCACTAAGTCGCTTCATGATTTTCCCTGTCGTGCCGCCTAAAAATGTTTCAATCGAATATTCAGACGCCAGTTGCTGATTGGCGATTGAATATGTCGGATAGACGTGAATCGTCCCGGACAAATCGCTCAGTTTCCAATTGTGCGCAATCGCCAGAGCCCATTCGTGAATCACTTCGCCTGCGCGTTCGGCAACCACCGTTGCGCCGACAACCGTGCCGTCTTTTTTGTGAATCACTTTGATAAATCCTGCGGTATCACTTTCGGTTACGGCTCGATCAACGCGCTCCATCTGCATCACACGCACGCCTATGTCGTCGTGGTATTTTTCTCGCGCTTCGGCTTCCGTAAAACCCGCGTGCGCGATCTCTGGGTCTGTGAACGTAGTCCAGGGCACAGATTGCACAACGCCTTTCGATGAGCCAGGAAAGAGCGCGTTTCGCGCCGCATAAAAAGCCTGATACCCTGCGTAGTGGGTAAATTGTGGTCCTCCTAAACAATCGCCCGCCGCATAAATATTCTTGACGCTAGTCTGCAAATCATCGTCAACGACAATCCCTTGCGCTGTGAAATTGACTCCGGCATTTTGCAAATCCATCGAGTCAACATTTGGCGTTCGCCCGGTTGCGACAAGCAGAGCGTCGCCTGTGAATTCGCCTGTATCTGTGCGAAGCGTTATACCTATGCTGGTTTGCGAAACCGCAAGAGCTTTGGCATTCAAGTACAGTTTCGCGCCTTCTTCAGACAGAACTTGGGCTAAGACTTCTGCCGCTTCCGGCTCGTCTTTCGGAATCAAACGCGGATGGCTTTGAAAGACGCTCACCTCAGAACCTAAACGCAAAAAGGCTTGCGCCATCTCTATGCCAATTGGTCCGCCGCCCATCACTAACAAGCGCTCCGGTAAGACATCCAAATCGAAAATGTTTTCATACGAAAGGTAATTGACATCCTTCAAGCCTTCGACCGAAGGAGTAAAGGGACGCGCTCCCGAACAGATAATTATGCTTTTGGCGGTGATTGTCGTTTCGCCATCGGCGAGACCGACCGTCAGTGTGTGCGCGTCTGTAAATCGCGCTTGCCCCATAAAAACATCCAAGCCTTTACTACGCAAAACCTCTGGCGCTTCGTGTTGATAAATCGTAGCGATAGACTGCCGCACATAATCCATCACGGCTTTCAAATCCACAGGCTCAAGCGAGGCGCGCAAACCAAAGCGCGATGCGGTGCGTGCTTGATGAGCAATCTTTGCGGCTTTGAGCAGCGCTTTGCTTGGCACGCATCCCGTCCAGGTGCAATCACCGCCTATACGATGTTTTTCAATCAGAGCCACGCGTGCGCCCGCTGCTGCTGCAAAATTTGCCGCAACCAATCCGCCCGAACCCGCGCCGATAATCGCTAAATCGTACCTGTCGCCCATTTCAACGCCTCTTTCATTCGTTTTGATTTTATGGTGATACGCCCAACCTCTAGGGAAGAACAAAACCATTCAGTTTTCATAGGTATCAATACTCCCGAACATCCCACGCAATGTTAGAAAGCAACCGACATTTGATACAACGAAAATCAAATATCTTGTGAAGCGGTTCTTCAAGCAGCCACTCCTGATAACAAGAAGGGCATTTCCGCTCGCGTTCAAGTTCATCGCTTTTTCCGTTGTAGCAAAAGAGATAGTAATAAGTCCGTATGCCTGTGCTTTTAGTGATTGCATCACAGATCGCCCGACCACGTTTTGATAAACTGCTATCAACTTTAGACATCTCTCGCGTGCCAAATCTTTCTCCTGTTGAGCTCCCTATTTGGAGAGTATCACAGGCTCGATAATCAGCTTGCCAGGAACGAATGTCGCTGGAAGAGCCATCAGGTGCTTCAGGAATCAGGTAAATGGGCACTGGGCAAAAACAATCGCCACATTTCAAAGGTGACTCCACAGTAAGGAAATGCGTGAAAAGGATAAACGATTTCGGTTTTGCACAAGCGCAAACTTCTGATGACGAAGCATCGAAGCCCAGTATTTTTATTTCCGGGTTCATCCAAGCGGCATTAAGGAATTTGTCATAACTTTCCCGAACCCATTGATTTCCATATTTAGTATCGAGTGCATTTTTATCTGGAATCAATACAAAGGCTGTGTAGCCAGCCTCTTTTTGCACGATAGGAAAATAATTAGACAATATTTGTCCATTGTGAACTAACGCCCCTAAAAAAGAATGAAGCTCATCTTCCCTATCAACGTCTTCCTTCATGGAACCGTCCGTTTTTTTGAAGAACAGCTCTGCAATATACATAAAAACCTCCTCGCTAAAAATCTCAAAAGTCTCTACATTTTCAAAGTCACGCTGCATCTTGCGGAAGAAACCAGACCGTGACGAAAGCAATCACAGCCATTGCAACGGTGCCATAAATCGAGCCATCAACCGCAAAAGCTTTGCCTAACAAAATCAAACGAGCGCAGGATGGAGTTGATAGACTATCCATGGATTTTTTCAGGATCGAATTGTTTACAGACTATTTTCTGCCTACTGTTGGGGAATCACTTATTGAGCGCTGCCAACACATCAGCAACTTTGGGTCTGTCGCTCTGGTCGCTACCGATGTGTGAAAGCGTGATTTGTCCTTCGCGGTTGACTACGAAGTCGCCGCCTTTTTGCAGCGTATCTCCGTTGGGCATCCTCAAGGGTTTGCCTTGCGCGATGAAATGCAGATAGCGCCAGACGATTTTCGGTCCGTATGCCTTCAACATCGAATGTCTCCCTAAACCATACGCGTGATAAGCCGCAAGTTGTGGGTCAGAGAGAAAGCGCGTGCGGGCGAAAAAATTATCGGGTCGCTCAAGCTTATGCTCTTGAAAATATTTTTCAACGAAGTGTTTTTGAAAAAACGGTACCCAATCAATCAATTCCTGCAAAGGCGCAAAAGAGACGACGAGCAACTGCGCGTCTCGCTTTGCCAAATCGGCTTGTAGGTCAGGGTGATGCAACTGCACCACGTACTCGGCTCAGAACACTCAGGCAAGATGGCGAAAGAAAGTGATACTGACTGGCTTCGGGTACGTTGATAACGTGACGGTGCTGCCATCCGTTGCAGGCAAGGAAAAATCGGGCGCACATTCGCCTGCTTGCGGCTGGCGGAGCTTTTTGTTTGTCATAAATCTTTCTTTGTTTTTTGATATTCGACAGACAGAGATTCAAAACCTCCGCTTTACTCTTCAACATCAGATTCGTAATCTACCAC
>JANMSG010000128.1:0-2637 GCA_031389065.1 Acidobacteriota bacterium
CAATGGCATTAAGTTAAGAAAAATCCGTTTTTGAGTCTTCAATGGATTCAACTACTTGCATTGTACTAACTTTGTGATTCCGCGTCGGTGAATCCTTAACTTAATGCCATTGGCCTGAAGGCGGTACTCTCAACGCCCGCGCCTGAGGAACTGCTACCTTTTTTATCTCAAGCTAAACATCTGCGAAGGCGGAACGCCAAAGATCAATACACTTGACCTACCTAACCAATCATTCGCCTGAGATCTCCAGCCGGGTTTTTTGCTCGGCAGAACGATTTGCTGTTAAGCAGGCGATTGCTGATTTCATAGCTTTTTCGGGACCGCAACGCACAGGCTTTCCTGTTCTGATAGCCGCACAGAACTCCGCTTGTTCATTTTGATAGGCACTTGCTTTGTCGGTTTGCGTTCCACCTGGCGCATTGACTGTGCGACCCGCCGAATCCGGTGGACGGCTGGCGGAGGCGTCCAGGATTGGATTGCTAGTCTGCTGCGAGACTTCTACTTTCGTGGCTTGCGCTTCGCCCTCATTGAATAAATAGGCTTCGGTCTCGGTTTTCAGAATCAATGTGCCTTTTGTTCCCATAAACATTTCGTAGGCTTCCTCGAAGGCATTCGACTGAATCGAGGAGAAGGTCGCGGTGCGCCCGCCCGGATATTCAAAGGTCGAGTAGATGTGATCGAATACCTCGCGCCCGTCTTTGTAACGAGAAATGTTGCCAGATGAATAGACAGCTTCCGGCGCAGAGTCAAAGAACCAACTTGCTGCAGTGATCTGATGGCTTCCGAGTTCTGCCATCAAGCCACCGGAATATTGCTTATACATACGCCAGTTCAATAGATGCTCCCAATCCGGATAGCCCCAGAGACTGGGATCAAAATCCGGACTGGGAGCATCTTGCTGCTTTCGCCAGGTACCGTTACGATGCCAGGTGAGACGTGCGTGATACACCTCGCCCAACAACCCTTGTTTGATGATGTTGTTATAAGCAGCTTGATAAGTCGGGTTGTAATAGCGCTGGTAACCGATTTCAAGAACCCGCTTGTTGCGCTGCGCGGCTTGTGTCATGCGCAGGCAATCGGCTTCGCTTTTTGCCATCATCTTTTCGCATAAGACGTGTTTTCCGGCATCCAGACAGCCAACCGCTATGTCTGCGTGCGTCCAAAGCGGCGTAGCGATGATGACCGCTTCGAGGTCTTCCTTTTCGAGCATCAAACGCCAATCATCATACTCTGCAGGTTTTGCCCAACCTGCCTTAACTAAATTTTCGGAAGCAGTGGCGCGGCGCTTGGGGTTGATGTCACATAGCGCTTTCAGGTCTATATAGTCTTTCTGCATCTGCCTGAGATGACCGCTTCCCATGTCGCCAGTCCCTATGAGCGCTGCTTTGACTGCGCCGCCTTTGATGGGACCGCGAGTGACTGCTGCTGCGCCCAGCGCGACGAGCGCCGGAGCGCCGGCAATTGCCTTCAAGAAATTGCGCCGTCCTTTGTCCTTCAACTCATCCGTCAAATTCATGGCTATTTCCCCCTTTATCATCAGACCTGAATTATTCGTTACGTGACTCGACAACGGTTGCCGCTTGTACGCCTGTGTCCAGAGTAGCAGAAACCGGCATCCTCGCCTCTTCGCCCGCGGCTGCTTCGCTTGACGATTTTTCAATTGTTACACCGCGTTGTTTTCGCCAGTTTGCGAGCAGCAAGTCTAAGCCAGCAATCGCCCCTGTATTGAAGACCAGCAATGCGGCAACGGCTGCAGCTTCGATCAGCGTTTTATTGACAAGCAGATAAGTTCCTTCATTGCCCGCTTGAGGAGCACCCGCCAGCGGAACCGACAACAGATAAAAAAGCGTCAGAAAAAACAGCGCTCCCCAGCAACCTGCTCTTGTAAAAAGACCGAGAATTAACGAGACGCCGATCAGTAGCAGGCTTATCTTGACAGTGGTATCCATCCAACCGAGCCAGCCTTTGTCAATTAGCCATTGAAACAGACGCGCCAGCGGACCCGATGCCGCCCTCAGGTAGCCTGTCGAAGACCAAGGCTGTAGCGGCACACCCTCAGCACTCCAACCCGGTAGCAAGAGTTTATAATACCCTTCATAGAGAAAGTGCCAGCCAATCAAAGTTCGCAAGACGACGAGTGCTGTCTGCTGCACGGAAGACCAAGTATTTGGAGTTTCTCTACTCATTGATAACCTCCACTTCGCAATGATGATTGTCGCCCAAAACCATAAGCGCATCAGAGGCTGCTTCCAACATGATGACTAAGACATTCGGATGAGTTAAACAGTAGCGTTCAGCGAGTTCGCGCCCACCAACGTAGAACGCAGTGGCAAGCGCATCTGCAATGGCGGCGGACTGCGCAACTACTGTGACACTTGTGACACCGTGTGCGGGATTGCCTGAACGCGGATCAATGATATGCCCGTAACGCTTACCGTCATACTCAAAAAATTGTTCTTCATTGCCGCTTGTTGCCATCGCACAGTCGCGCAATTTCAACACTGCCAAACGTCTGTCTTTGAATCCAGGATGGCGAATACCAACTGTCCAGCCCTGCTGTCCAGGGTCGCCGTTACCGATGGCGCAAAGACTGCTTGAGCCTGCGCTCAATAAAGCGGTCTTGACACGGTTTCGCAT
>JANMSG010000708.1:0-6179 GCA_031389065.1 Acidobacteriota bacterium
GCAGCGCTCAACACCGCTTTTGAAAGTGGAACAGAAGACGCGATTACGCCGGCGACAGTCTTTATGGACGAGCCCAAGACCTTTTTATATGGCGGCAGTAAAACCTACGATCCGGGAAATTTCGGCGACAAGTATTCAAACAAAAATGTGACGGTGCGCGATGCGTTGGTGCATTCGCTCAATGTGGTGACGGTCGAAATCGCCGAAAAAGTCGGCTACAACCAAATTACGCAGATGGCACAAAAACTCGGCTTGCCCAGACCGCAGGCATTGCCTTCGACTGCTCTGGGCGCATCCGAAGCTACGCCTTTGCAAATCGCCCAGGCGTACACGGCGTTTGCAAACGGCGGGAATCTTTCCGAAGCGGTCGCTTTGAAGCGCGTCACCAATGTGCAAGGCGCAACCATCAGCGAAACGAAATCGCAAAAGCAGTACGCCTTGCGCCCTGAAATCGCCTGGCTCATGACCAACATCATGCAAGACGTTTTGAATAGAGGCACGGCTTCGCGGGCGCGAGCCATGGGTTTTACTGCGATGGGGGCAGGCAAGACAGGAACTTCGCGCGACGGATGGTTCGCCGGTTACACGCCGAATCTTGTGTGCGTTGTCTGGGTTGGTTTCGATGATAATTCGGAGTTAGGGCTTGAAGGTTCAAAGTCTGCATTACCGATTTGGGCAGCGTTTATGAAACAAGCCCTGGCAATCAAACCAGAACTTGGCGGCAACGAATTTTCCAAGCCTGACGGCATCGCAAGCGAAGAGATAGACCCTGCTTCGGGGTTGTTAGCGGATGAGACGGTGTGCCCTGTGCATCGCACGGAATATTTCATTGAAGGAACACAGCCTACAGAAAAGTGTAGTTCGCTACCTGCCGGAGAATCGCCTATGGATGCGCCGCTTGCTCCGCCCAATGAGCCTATGGATGCAGAACCACCCGCCGAGAAAAGACCTGCTGACAAGCCGCCTGCGGAAAGGCGATTTATGGAACGTCCACCCGTTGATAGACAACCTGCGGAGCGACGAACACCGGAGCGTCCCCCCATTGATAGACGACCCCCGCCAGCGGAAGACCCGCTCGGCAATATGAAGCGAATGATGCGCGAACGGCGTGACGGGGTGAAAAATTAAGAGCGGAATAGCCTAAGAACGTGTAAAAAATAAGTTGTAACCAGTTCCTTTTGAATGTCGCGTAGCGACAAAACACCAATCGTTATCAGTTAAATTTTACCTGTTCCTTCGCTTGCCACTTCACGACGAAAAGCAATTCCTAAATACCTTCCAACGATGTTTGCTTGGATACAAGATTTTGTGACTCGCGCACTTTCTTTACAGATTTTTCAATCCGCCGCGAAAAAATTAACCGCAATGTATTTTTTACCTGATCGATGGCTCTGCTGAATTGGGTAAACATCTCGGGTTCTCCTTAGGGATGCGTGTAGCTTACGCGCATCCCATTTTTATATGGAACAATTTTTTTCCGCTTTCTTAAATTTGAAATTTGCAATTTCGCCTTCAGCCGTTACAATCTCTTTCGCTTTTATGGACATAGACAGTAACAAGATAAAGGACTCTTCTTATGCAGGCTCAACGGCTCAACCTGATGCTCGATTCTGTCATACGCCTTGTGCGGCGCGGCGCGATGGCGAACGCGATCAATCTGCTGACGAAACTCCGTCCCGTTGATATTGCCCAAATCCTCGGTCAACTCCAAACTTACGAACGCGAAACTCTTTTCAAAAGCTTCACCCACCACGACCTTACAAAAGCCGCAGAAGCTTTGTCAGAAATGGAAACCGAAACGGCAGTTGCTCTGCTTTCCAAGCTTGAGAAAGTGGATGTGACTCGACTCTTGCAAGAGTTGCCGTCCGACGATGCGGCCTTGCTGGTCGGTGAAATGCCCACAGAGTTGCGCGAAGAATTGCTCGATACGATGAAGGTCGAGCATTCGACAGACGTTCAAGAGTTGCTGGGATTTGCAGACGAAACGGCTGGGCGCATGATGACCCCCGATTACTTTGCGCTTGGCGAAGACGTTACGGTTTCCGAAGCCATCACCGCTTTGCAACGTCGCTCAGAAGATTTCGAGATGGCGTTTTATCTGTACGTAGTTGATTCGCGCAATCATTTATTGGGAGTCGTCAGCCTACGCCAATTGCTACTGAATTCGCCGTCCACGCCGCTCAGGAAAATCATGATTGGCGATGTGATCAAAGTCGCAACCGACACCGATCAGGAAGAGGTCGCCCGCATCGTCGCAACTTACAATTTGCTGGCTGTGCCGGTTATTGATGAAGAGAACAAACTCGCCGGCATCGTCACCGTTGACGACATCATAGATGTGATGCGCGAAGAGGCTACCGAAGATATTTACGCCCTGGCTGGAGTTGATGCCGATGACCGCGCGGGAGGCTCGGCGATGACTTCCGTAAAACTGCGTTTGCCATGGCTGGCTCTGGCTTTGGGCACAGCCTTAATCGGCGTAGCGGTTGTGCAATATTACCTGGCAACCATTCAGCATTCGATCTTGCTCGCCGTGTTGATCCCTGTGGTTGTGACCATGGGGAGTTACGCGGCTACGCAGACCATGACGGTTGTGGTGCGCGGCATAGGGCTTGGGGAAATCAGTTGGGAGACCAGCTGGCGCGTCATTTTGAAAGAAGGACTCGTAGGCTTACTGACAGGCGTGCTCATCGGCTTGCTGCTGTTTGCCATCATCGGATTCTGGTTTAATTGGCAGCTTGGCGGCATACTTGGCGTGACGATGGTCATGAGCTTGCTCATTGCGGGAGTTTTCGGAACCCTGATTCCGGTGTTGTTGAAGCGTTTTCGATTCGACCCGGCGCTGGTCTCAGCGGTTTTCGTGGTCACCTTGACGGATGTGATCACGCTATTTTTTTATTTAGGCATCGCATCCTTTCTTATCAAATATTTCAGGGTATGAAAGATGGCAAAAGATACCGAAAAAGAGATTGACTTTGAAAACGAGCCTTTGTTTTCGTGGCGACGAATCAAGATTATGATCATCGGCGCGATACTGGCGATTGTTGTGGGGCTGGCGTTGGCTAATCTTTATACCTACACACAGTACGGCGGCACGATGTTCGACAGCTATTTTGGCGACGACAAAAAGCAAAGTCCTGTGGTCGGCAAATTCGCCTACGCGAAGGGGACAGGCGATTACATAGGCATTATCAAAGGCGAAGGGAACTCTCCGAGGCGCGGACAGGTTTATTATGTCGAACAACCCGGCGGGCAAATGATGGAAGCTTCTAAAGATAAAGTCGAAGTCCGCGAGCCGGCAAAAGAATAGTCAGTTTATTAATATTTTGTGTCTTTGCGTAAGCGATGTTTGAGTTCATCAATTTGCGTTTTGGTGATTTGCTCGAAACAATCCGGGCAAATGCCGTGGCTGAATTGCGCGTCTGTGTGGGTGGAAATATAAGCCTCGACTTGCTGCCAATAGTTTTGGTCGTCGCGAACTTTTTTACAGTGCGAACAAATGGGAAGGATGCCTTGCAACTGTTTGACGTTGGCAAGCGCGTCTTCGAGTTGAGCAATTCGATCCGCCAGGGACTGTTGCAATTCAATGATGCGCGCCCCAACCCGCACACGAGCGCGCAGTTCATTGCGGTCAAAAGGCTTGGTTATGTAATCATCGGCACCCATATCCAAACCCATCACCACATCTTTCTTATCGCTTTTCGCAGTCAGCAGGATGATGTAGGTAGATTGTTTCTCCGGATTTTCTCGAAGCTTTTTGCACAATTCGATGCCGTCCATATTCGGCATCATCCAATCAAGGATGACGAGTTGCGGCGCATCATCTTTTTGCAGAGCATGCAAAGCCAACTCTCCGTCGCGCGCGACGATGGTCGTATAGCCCCACTTAGAAAGCGTGGTTTCGAGCATATAGCTGGAGACCGGGTCATCTTCTGCAATTAAAATATTCAAACTTTCCCCTCTTCAAGATGTGTAGTTATCAGAGGGTTAAACAAGTTTTCGCAATTGATTATCGGGAGCGCATCATCAAATTGCCGAGTCTCTTTTCAATGAAACATCACACCTCTTTGCGATATCAAAACGTCTAGCTGTTTGTTTAACCCTACAGAGCGGTTTTGAAAAACTCATGCGGACTAACCATCCTACACCATTCTATGAGCATAATTCTATAGTTCTATGCAATCCGTAAATCGGATTTTTTCGCCACCCGAAAACTTCGCCATTCGATAAGGTTCAATTGCGCCGGATGAAAAAGCTTTGCTCGATCTATCGTTTGCCGATAGGTGTCGCCTATAGAATTGATGTATGATTAGCGCATGGATAACGAACCTTTCTTTGAAGACAATGTGATTAATGTTACGCCGCGCAAACGAAGGCGATGGTTGATTATTCTCATCGCCGTCATCGCCGCGCTTTTTCTTTTCGGTTCCCCACTTCTCGCCATTTACATTGATTCCTTGTGGTTTACATCGGTAGGCTACGCAGACGTCTATTGGTATAAATTTAAACTCGGTGGTGGGCTCTGGCTCCTCTTCTTCGTTGCGACTTTTTTAATCATTCGCTTGCCTTTCTTTTTGCTCAATCGCGCCCTGCCTGCATTGACGGAACGGCCGCGCGTTCAACTCAAATCCATACAAGATGTTCGTGACATCAATTTGCTGCCGGTCGTTTATCGCCCTGGCGTCTGGGTTTTATCGGCAATCGTAGCTTTGATTTTCGCTTCCAGTATGAGTCAGCACTGGTCAGCCTTTGCCCTCTATTTAAACGGCGCGGCTTCGGGCGTAAGCGACCCGATTTTTAATCGCGACACAAGTTTTTATCTGTTCAAACTTCCAGCGCTTGAATTGCTGTCAGGTTGGTTTTTAACCCTGACCGTAATTTTATTTGTCGCCATTGCCCTTTTATCTCTTTATGTGAATTACATCGAAACGGTTCGTGGTGCCGGCAGCAGTCAAACGATCAAGCAATCGGTTGTCCCTGTCAGCTTTGCCGGAGCCTTGCTTGCCATCGCCGCGGCCATCGAACTCTACCTGAACCGCTTTGATATTTTGACTTCGACGCACGAGATTTTTTCAGGGGCCAATTACACGGACGTCAACGTGCGTTTGACAGGCATGATGGTGCTAATCATCGCTTTGGCGCTTGCGGCTGTGGTGATGATTGCAAATACTTTCGTCATGAAGCGCTTGCGGGTGATTGGCGCGACGGTAGTTTTGCTTGCTGCGGTTTGGCTGATTGGCTTGGTTGTGCTACCGCAGGTTATTCAATCATTTTCCGTAAAACCCAATGAGCTTGCCAAAGAGGCACCATACATTCAACACAACATCGTCGCTACGCGCAGAGCCTTTGCGATTGACGGGTTTGAAGAACGGGCTTTTCAACCAACCCCTACGCTGACCTTGCAACAGGTTCAAGCCAATCAACCAACGCTCAATAACATAAGATTGTGGGATCGCGAGGCGCTGCAATCCGTGCTGGGTCAGATTCAAGAAATCCGCAACTATTACGAATTCAAAATCCCGGATGTTGACCGCTACAAAATTAACGGGCAACCCAGACAGGTTTTACTTTCGGCTCGTGAAATGAATGTAGATCAACTGCCTGAACAATCGCGCAACTGGATCAATCGGCATATCGTTTATACGCACGGCTACGGCGTGGCGATGTCAACGGTCAACGAGTTTACGCCAGAAGGTCAGCCGAATTTGATCTTGAAAAATATGCCTGTCGAAAGCTCCGCACCGGAAATAAAAATCACCCGCCCGGAAATCTATTTCGGCGAAGCCACCGACTCACACGTTTACGTTCGCACCAAGCCGCAGGGTGGAACGCTTCCTGAATTCAATTATCCGGCGGAAGGCAACAACGATTCCTACTCCGAATACGAGGGACAGGCGGGCATCTCAATTGGCGGGATGTTTCGCAAACTCGCGCTCGCCGCCTATCTTGGCGACGGCACGAATCTCCTGTTCTCAGATTATTTCAAAGACGAAAGCCTGTTGTTGATGCGTCGCAACGTCAGCGCAAGAGTCAAAGAAATCGCACCGTTTTTAATGTTTGAAGAAGACCCATACGTCGTCATCAGCCGCGAGGGAAAACTCTATTGGATGATCGATGGGTTCACCTACTCAAACCGCTATCCTTCTTCGACCAAATATCGCGTAGCTGGCCGCGAGGTG
>JANMSG010000710.1:0-5008 GCA_031389065.1 Acidobacteriota bacterium
CCAGTTCTTAATCGCGTATTTACCGCATCGGTTAAAACCAGCGTACCTGCCTGCCTGCCTGTGCCGTCAATTGCCGTCAATTGAAAACCATATAGAAAGCCATCAGGATGCAAGGTAGTAACTGAAACGATAACTTCCTGATTCGGCGAATAACTGACGGGAAGTCCGTTGATGGTGATATTGCCGGGACCGCTATTGAGTTCAAAAGAGGTGTGGCACGATGTGCAATTTGCTTCTCCGGGAGCATCGGTATGGGCGGGCGGCGCACCACTGGAAAAAGCCTGGGCTCGTTTATCTAATAGTCCAAAGCCGATAAACAAAATAACCGCGATGCTGAGAACCGAGAGCTTGAGCAACCTGTTAGAAATCATCATCCTTCATTTATCCCCAGGTAATAGGAACAAAGATGCGGAAGATATTCAAGGTAAAATATCTTCCGCATGCATCGTTTGTTTACAGCCTTACAACATGAACCCCAGATTGTTCGTTGCAAAGTTACCCACCAGAGGAAAGACAAGGGGGAGGTCTGCAGGAGCCAGCCCGTACCAACTTGCCAACGTAGCGCCATACTGTTCGACCGAGGTCGTCGGTATCCAACGCCCACGGGTACCTGAATCATTCACACCGCCCATTAACAGAGTTGGAAAGACTGTGCCATTGGGACCGGCGACGCCGTAAAAATCGCCACCGCTGACGGCACCCCCCATAATAAACATATGGCTCCCCCATCCGTGATCGCTGCCGACAGCCGTGCCCGTCCCGGAAGGCTCTAGCGTGCGCCCAAAATCAGACAGCGTAAACGAGGTAACCCGCGATTCGATGCCAAGCACGACCGTCTCATCATAAAATGCTTTCATCGCTGCGCTCAGTTGGGTGAACAGATTCACTTGATCGTTAGGCTGGTTCTGGTGTGTGTCGAACCCGCCCATCGAGCAAAAGAAGATTTGCCGCTCAAGTCCAAGTGCCGGCGCTGTCTGATTCAGTTTGATTACCTTAGCAATCTGCTTCAATTGATTACCGATCGAAGAGGTCGGAAATGTGGTGGTCAGCGTTGGGTCTGTGCTGAACGCCGCACTTATATCCAGTGCCTGCTGAGTCTGGCCGCTCGCCGTCTGCACAAGCGTGTTCTGAAGATCTACAGTGCGCAGGAGATTCATAGAGTTTCGTCGCGCCACTTCGTCGGCAGCGGTACCGAACCCGCTCAGCACAAGCACTTGATGGAGTCCTGTGGGAGCCGGCGCGATGGTCAGCGGACGGGTAGTAATGCCAAAGTTGAAGATGTTCGAGCCGGTTACCGCGGTGACCATCGGAAAGGTATTCGAGCCATTAAAGCTCTGTGTGCGATCCGACAAGCGCCCACCCCATCCGGTCTGGCTGCGCGTGTTGGAAATCGAGGTCTGCCACTGCGTTACCTGATCCGAATGCGAAAAGAGTTGATATGGTTTGGGCACACTGTTGGCCAAATATTGGGCGCGTGTCATCGGATGGACGAGCGGGCCGGCGTTGGCAACCACGGCAAGCTTTTGTTGATTGTAAAGCGTCCGTAACTCTGTCAGGTTCGGGTGCAGCCCGAATTGAGCATTGCTCATGCTGGGCACAGTAATGGGCAGTAAGTTCGCTTGCGGAATGGCAAGACCCGAAGCGAGGCGTGCAGCCGAATAATTGTTATAGCCCGTCGTGTCGAGCGGCACGATGGTATTATTATTATCGTTGCCGCCGCTCAGGAAGATGCATACCAGAGCCTTGTAATCGGTTGGTGCGTTCTGCATCGCCAGAGCGTTGATCATACCGAAACGATTCAATCCGGTAGCGATTGTCGCTGCGCCGAGAGCATAACCTGACTTGCATAAAAAATCTCTTCTTTTCATAGTTTTTACCTCTGTACCTGATATTGCGACGAGGTCGCGACCAAATAGACAGCTGTCTGCGCACGCTTCAAGGTGTTTGAAGCAGAGACCGCCGATACCGCCGTGATGATGCTGTTGCGCATCTCTGTAGACATCGAGTTGTACATCATCAACCGATTGACTTCATCTACAAGCGCCGATGGAGTGCCTGCCAAAGCTTGCAATCCTGCAAAGCTGAGGGATGTACCCAGTGGCGCGTTGGTGCTTACGTTGATTCTTGAAAAGACCATCGTATTGATGAAGTTGGCTCGTCTGAGGGTCGTTGAAGTCGAGAGAATTCCGAATTCCGGACCAAGCAAGCCGCTTGCGCCGGGCAGCGAGAAATCCGCCGGGAAATAACTGAAAACGGTCGTCGGTCTGATTGTATCCTGCTCCATGGATTGGGCATTGGGATTCAAGTAGCCGTCGCTGTTTGCCGCCCGATCAGCCGATTTAGCGTCAAACATCCGCAGCATATTGCAGATGTAAAGCACGGGCTCGCGCAGGTGGCCATATGAGAATGTGGTTTTCAAATCGCCGCGCGCTTCGGGGTCAAGCAGTACGGCTTCGACGACAGCTTTGAGGTCGCCGCGTACGCCTGCTCCATTGTCGTTAAATTTTGTTGCGACGCGTGCAACATAAGCAGGACTCGGGTTACTGGTGACCAGACTATGGATGAAATGCCTGCTGATGTACGGGCCTACGTTCGGGTGATTGAAGATGTTATTCAGCGCGTCGTTTAAATCCAGATCGGCATTCTCCAAGCTGGAAGTCCGCGCCGGTATAACGAATCCGTCCAAAAGCGTCTTCGCTGTGAAGTCGTGGTTGGCCTGATTTAAGGGAAGTGAGCCATTCGTATCGAGCACCATGGGGTTGATGTAGTCGGCAACCCCTGCCAGCGGCTGCGGCGCAAGTCGCCAGCCCGTAAAGGCCTTCGAGAAACCATCAACTACCGCTTGATCATAGGTTGGGATGGGATCACCGTTGATGTCGAGCATCAGCGTGCCGTCAAGGTTCAGTTTCTCCGTACCGATTGAAAATAGCTGAAGAATTTCGCGGGGATAGTTTTCGTTCGGGCTGTTCCTCGTGCTGAGCATCATATCCAGATATTGCCCCATGGCAGGATTGAGCGTGATCTCACCAAGCAACTGGCGGTAATTGCCAAAAGCCTTGCTATCGAGGATCTGTAGATAAGGAGACATATGGCTCGCCTGCTGTAAACTAAAACCTGAAACTACGATCAGCTTGTGCAGAGCCCAGGCGACGCGCTGCCTGAGTTGATCTGGCTCGTACATCGCCCGATCATAGAAGCGACGCTGCAACAGGTAATGCGAGTAGTGGTCGCGTTGGCAGATCGAATCACATCCGGGCGGTTGGGTCGTCGGTTGCAGCGGCAAAGACGGATAACCTGAAATCGGCAGCGCCAACTGCTCGTCCAGATATGCGCGTATGCCTATGCTTTGCACCCGCGCGATCTCTGCCGAAGTCGGACCAAATGATGCCTGCTCAAGGAAGCGCGCCGTGTTGGCGAATGAAGCGCCCGGCGAGCCTGGATCCGTAAGTCCGAAGCCTCTAACAAGGAAGGCTGCCATCGCTGAGCGAGTGACAAAACTTGTAGGACAGTAGGTGCTGGTGCCACACCCTGAGGTGACGCCTCGCAGCGCCATCTGATCAATAAATGCGTAGAAAGGGTTCGACGGTGACACATCTGTGAATCTCTGCGTTGCTGGCAACGGCGGGTTAGGCAGGCCGACAGCTCTCATGATAAAGGCTGCCATCTGTTCGCGCGTGACGAAAGCAGTTGGGCAGTAATTACCTCCGCCGCATCCTAACGTGATACCACGTACAGCCATCTCTTCGATAAAGGCATAGAAAGGATTCGACGGCGGCACGTCAGCAAATCTCTGCGACGTGGGCGTCGGCGGATTGGGCATTCCGAGCGCTCTGATAATAAAAGCCGCCATCTGCTCGCGTGTGACGGAAGCGTCCGGACAATAGTTGCCACCACCGCAACCGAGGGTGATCTGGCGCTCGGCTATATTGGTGATCTCTGTATAAAAGGGATGCGTCGTTGGAACGTCTGTGAAGGCGCTCACCGAAAATGGGGCGCTCGGAGACAGGCTTGCGCCCCTTGCTTTTAGTGATCTTGTTTTGCTCTGCGCGAAACTTGGAAGTATGCCGCCAGTCGCAATTACCAGGCTCAGACAACAAAGTACCAGGCGCATATACCAACGTCGAAATAATTTATCTTTCACGGCTAACCTCATGTAGTTTATCTAGGAACACAAACCTGGCAATGTGCCTGGAGTTGCGCCCAACAACTGAAAATTTATGCGTAAATCGTCTTACCGGTGAGGTCGTCTAAAACGAATTCTTTTGAGGAACAGGAACAGGGGCAGATACAATTAAGATGGAAAAACTTCTAACACAAAGTTTGCTGAGTCCACAAGGGCAAAATACAAAATTATAAATCTAGCCTCTTCAGTTTCAACTTTGATTAGTCGCGCGTCTCATGAATTTGCGAAGCACTGAAACCACTCAATTACAATAGCTACACATTAGAGAGTGCTCGTCGCTAAATAGTCTGAATGATTATTAAAAAGTTTGTTCCAGGTATCTGTTGCTAACCCCAAAAATAAAGCCTCATCCAGGCTCAACGAAGCAATGCCTATACCAAGAGGCAATAGGCTTGTAAAAACAGCAATAGCGAGTAGGGGATAACAACAGTTTTCAATGACTATAGTCCCCAAAATGCCCTCTCACTGTAAGGATTCCTCGTCAGGTATGCTGAACCTTCCGGGTATGTTTATCGCAGAAGCGATAAAATAAGTAACATATTCTGGAAGGATTGCCAAACTTTTGTACTGATAGTCAGAGAGCCAGCTAAATTTAAGCTATCGTTTTCCTAAGTGATTTACAGAGGGTAGGCAGTAAGCAGTAGGCAGTAGGCTGTAGGCAGTAGGCTGTAAGGATGTGCAATTCAAGAACTGCCGACTTCTTTCTTCCACTCAAATCACCTGCTTTCGGATGATGACCTATTCACAATACGAGATCTGCCTACTGCCTACTGCCTACTACCTATATGCAGATGTTTGAGGAGCGCTTCAACCCGTGCAGTCCAG
>JANMSG010000321.1:0-5060 GCA_031389065.1 Acidobacteriota bacterium
TGCTGCCGTCGGGTGAGAAGACTGCGGAGCTCACAGTATTGGTGTGACCTGTAAGCGTCGCCAGAAGATTGCCCGTCCCGACGTCCCACAGCCTGGCGGTTTGATCTTCACTGGCGGAGGCCAACATTTTGCCGTCACGCGAAAACACAAGGGTGCTAAGAAATGCTGTGTGTCCTTTGAGGCGACGAAACTCGCGATCGGCAGCGATATCACAGAGACGGATGGAGTTGTCTGCGCTGCTGGCGGCCAGGAACTTCCCATCAGGGGAAAACGCGGTTGCTCTAAGCAGTCCCATCTCTTTAAGTGTGCTTAATTGATTGCCGGTAGCCATCTCCCAGAGTCGCACGTCCGTCTCCTCTCCTAAGGTGAACATCTTCAGGTCAGGTGAAAAAACGACGGATAAAGCCGCATTGCCTGAGTAATGTAGTGTCTGACGGTCGGGATGAGCCAAAGCCCAGAGGAGATACCAGTCAAAGTCGCGCAGATCATTTTGCCCGGAACTGGGCTCGTGCAGTGCCAGTAAGTCCCGCATGTGCCCAATGTTTGAATCCCGCCAGTCGCGCGCCGCCAGATTCATATGCGCGGCGTAGAGTTGTTGGCGATTCGTCTCCTCTGCCGACCTGGCAAGATTGCGCTGCCGGATGGCAAGCAATGCCAAACTGGTCATCGCCACCAAAATCACGGCAGCAATGGCCGCCGCCCGCAACAGACCTTTCCGGTAGGCAGTTCGCTGCCGCCGCACCTCCGCATCCGGCATGTTCCGGGCGATCCACTCCCGGTCAAACACCCGATCATAAATCCGATTCCTCACAGCCAATTGCCCGACTTCTGAGCGCACGATACCCGACAGCCGCAGAACGCTGATCAGCGGATTGGTCTCGTCGTCCGCAATTTTCTTGCCTCTGTGTACCTGCTTGTAGAGGCTCAACAAACCCGCCAACTCGACTTCGCTTCTCAGCATTCGCTCCCTGACAAAGAGCAGGTTGTCGTCCTGCTCCCTGGCCCGACGCGCGAAAAACAGCTCGTCGCACAGACCATTGACCTCACTTGTGCTGCCAACGCCCCCCCGTTCAGCCATCGCCTGACACAAGCGCTGCGTCAGGTAGGGATGTCCCCCCGTCCAGTAGAGGATTCGCCTCAGTAAGGTCGCTCCCTCTTCGTCGCCTCCCCCTAAGCCGAAAGCCAGCACCTTGGCTTCGGCTTCCGTGAAGTCATGCAACTCGATGCGCTCGCCGATATTAAACGGCGTCATACGGGTGTCGCCGATCAAATCCGACGGCGCTGCCACACCCAACAGGCAGAAACTCAAACGCTCAAACTCCGGGTCTTGGCTGCGGTGGTTGTAAAACTGGCGGATGCCGGCAAAGAACTCGTCGGTAGAAAAGGGCAGGTTGCGCACCGCGTCAATCTCATCAATGAAGACGACGACGCGTGCTGAATAAGCGGGCAGGACGATCTGTCGCAGGGCTTGCATCCAGCGTTGCAGAGGGCCGAGTCTGGTGCGACTATCCCAGAAGGCTTCGAGTTCATCGTCGAGATTAAGTTGCTGAGCCATCTGAGTGAGCAAGCCGTCGTACCACTGTTCGGCGGTGAGGTTTTGACCGATGGCTGTGAGGTCTAAGACGACGACGCCGGTGCTTTCATCGCGCAGGCGTGAGGCGGTGCGCACCATGAGGGAGGATTTGCCCATCTGTCGGGCGGTGAGGACGTAGCAGAAGCGTCCTTTGATGAGGTTGTCATAGAGTAGATGGTCCGCTTGACGTGTGACATAACAGAGCGCATCGCGGGCGAGCGTGCCGCCGGTGACATAGAAGGGGCTGTCTATCTGCATCTCGATTGCCTTCATAACAGGTGCCTTTCAAAGTAGGTGGTGTAAAGCTGGCAGCGGAGCCTGGCGTCGCGTGCCGAGTCCCCGAGCACCAGACCTGCGCTTCGCAAGCGGTAGAAGCTCTCTGGCGTCGGGCAGGGTCTCCCTTGCAGCATGTCTTGCACCAGGTCGCACAACTCTTGATCCTGCGAGAGTGAAAACAGCATCCGCCGCAGATGATTGCCGAATGGTCCTTCATCATAATGGGCTTGAGCTTCCAGCACTGACAGGTCAAAGCCATTGCTTACCATTTCATAAAGCCCTCGCCGCACGAGATAAGGATGACCGCTCACCAGGCGGAAGTAACGCAGCACCTGAGCCTCCTCTGTGAGGGGCGAGCCATAGCGCTGGTTCAGCTCTTCCACCTGCTCGAAGGTGAAGTCCTCAAGCAGGAGCCGCGTGCCGACATTGAAGGGGGATTGGTTGAGGTCTGTGATAAAGAGGTGTGCCTCTGTGGCGTAAGCAATTGCCAGCGTCAGCCTGCGCCAGGGGCCAGCCGGGTCGAGCGCCCTCTTGTTATGCCAGGAGCGGAACAGCCCGAAGATTTCGCTGCCGAAGGCGCAGGTGAAGAGACGGTCAACTTCATCCAGCCCCCAGACAATCGGCGCCCTCATCTGAAGCAGCACTCCGCGCCGCAAGTATTGCTCGAAATTTGTTACGGGACTGCGGTTGGGTTTCCACACTTCAGAGGGAACCGCGTCCAGATCGAGCTGGTCGGCAAAACAGTCCGCAAATGTGAGCAGGAGCTTTTCGACCGATTCGAGCGAATCGGCGCTGAGGTTCTGCAAATCTGTCAGCACAACTTTGGCCCCTGAGCGACGCGCCTGTTCGAGCCCGCGCGCCAGCAGCGAAGTCTTGCCCACCTGCCGCGCGCCTTTGACCAGCACAATACTATCCTGTCGGGTGATCGCGGCGCGAAACTTGTCGTCAGTGGGTCGCGCGATGTAAAAACCGGAATCGAGTGGTACCGCACCGCCGACTGGCTCCAGCATCTGTTTGAAAGCAGTCGAGGCCGAAGACGGTGCTACCAGGGATATCGCAACATTATGCGGATTCAGAGATGCGGCGGATGGTTTGGTTTCCGTCTTGGTAGCTAGCGGTTGGACATAGCTCTGATGGTCGCGCGTCAGCTTCGACACCACCTCAAGCTCCAGGCTGAGGTTCTTCAAATCAGTCAACATTTCCTTGGCTGACTGGTAGCGGGCTTCGCGAGCCTTGGCGAGCGCTTTGGCGACAATTCGGTCAAGCTCGGCAGGGATGTCCGGTTGGGAGTGCCGGAGCGAGACCGCCTCATAGGCGAGGATGGCAACAATCGTATCGGCACGCGTAGGCGCGGCGAAGGGGCCGTACCCGTTGATCATTTCATAGAGCAGCACGCCGAGGCTGAAGATGTCCGTGCGCGCGTCCACTCTCTGACCGCGAGCCTGTTCGGGCGACATGTATCCTGCTGTGCCCAGCACCAGGCCGGCAGTGGTAGTGAACTTGTCCGCAACGGGAGTTGCGGGTTCTTTCTTTCCTTCCTTGTCAGCCAGTTTGGCGAGACCGAAGTCGAGAACCTTAATGTAGCCATCAGGTCGCAGCATGATATTTTCCGGCTTGATGTCGCGGTGTACGACCCCTGCCGTGTGAGCCACGGTCAAAGCGCTTGCCACCTGTATGGTCACGTCCAGCGCATCTTGCAGCGTCATCTTGACACTCAGGCGGTCGCGCAAGGTACAGCCTTCGATCAACTCGGAGGCGATGTACTGTCGGCCATTGAAATGCCCGATCTCGTAGATGGTGACGATATTCGGATGGTTGAGCGCAGAAACGGCATGCGCTTCCTGCTCGAAGCGGCGGACGCGGTCTGTGTCCTGCGTGAAGGCCGCGGGCAATAATTTCAGCGCGACCTTGCGCGGCAGTTTTACATCCTCAGCCAGATAAACCTCCCCCATCCCTCCCGTGCCAAGCAGCGAAAGGATTCTGTAATGGCTGAAGCTTTTTCCCGTAAGCGTACTCTCCTGATCTTTTGCCAGCTCTCCCGCCATGACCTCAAGAGCAGAGACCGAGATAAAATCGCCCGCCTGTTGATCTGCGGCAAGGAGCGATTCCACTTCTTCGTGTAGCGCCTTGTCTCCGGCGCAAGCCTCCTCAACAAAGGCCGTCCGACGCGCCGGGTCGAGTTCAAGGGCGGCGAGATAGATATCACCAATTTGCCGATAGCGTTCTGGTGTCATATAAAGAATCCCTGGCTGATGATTGAGCAATCGTGCCTGGCGCATAAGCCGGGCACAGCCTAGGCTTGGCGTACACTTCATGAAGGCGCGAAACGGAAGCGGAAGTGCTAATCAGCTAAGAAAAAACTGCGGAATAGCTCAATCAAGGTAAACTCATGGCTGCCATTGGCTTTGCCTTCTGCCTTCTTTTGCGGTTGCCCGTTTTGCCTTTTACCTTTTTTTGCCTTACTGTTCAGCTTTTTCCTTGCCGCTTTCTTGAGACCTGCTTAACTGCCTGTGGAGCCAGGCGCGCGCCAGACTCCAATCACGTCTGACGGTGCCTATAGATACTTTGAGCACCTCGGCGCTCTCCTCAAGGCTCAGCCCGCCGAAGAAGCGCAGCTCTACAACCCGACTCTGTCTGGCGTCGAGCTGGGCCAGAAGATTCAGCGCCTCGTCGAGCGACACCAGATCTGCGCCCCGCTCGCCGGCAATGCCTGCCGCCTCTGCAAGCGAGACCTGGCGTGCCCCGCCGCCTCTCTTGGCGTAATCGCGAGAGCGCGCGAAATCCACCAGTATGCGTCGCATGATCTGAGCTGAGACGCCCAGGAAGTGTGCGCGATTTTGCCAGCGCACGTTCTGCCAGTCAATTAAGCGTATGTAAGCCTCGTTGACCAGGGCGGAGGTCTGTAGCGTATGACCGGGACGCTCGCGTCCCATATATCGGCGAGCCAGATGGTGGAGTTCATTGTAAACGAGCGGCGTGAGCTGCTCTAAAGCAGCCTGATCTCCGTTGCCCCAGGCGACAAGCAGTTCGGTGATCTGTTTCTGCGACGGTATCGTCACTCTACCTCCTTACTGTAAGGGCACCAAGAATAGCATATCTGTTTTGCACTATCTAGTGACTACTCTGCGGTCAATTCGGCAACCCTGTCTGTAGTCAGCAGTCAATTCATTGAGACCACATTAGCACTTTTTCACGCTGTTCCCGCTTTAGT
>JANMSG010000328.1:0-5687 GCA_031389065.1 Acidobacteriota bacterium
GAACTGGCGCATCAATGGTGGGGTGATTTCGTCACCATGTCTACGTGGCAGGACATATGGCTCAACGAAGGGTTTGCCACCTATTCTGAAGTTCTTTTTTACGAGCGCTATTACAATTTGACAGCCGGAGAATTGATGAGCGAAAGCTATGATGACAAGCAAGTTTACGGGCGTATGGGAGGGACAGTTACGGCTGAAAATGCCAGCAACCCATTTGATGACACGGGCGCGATTTACACCAAAGGCGCCTGGGTATTGCATATGCTGAGGCATTTGATGGGCGATGAACAATTCTTTGCGGCATTGAAAGAGTATTCTCAAAAACACGCTTTTGCGAATGCTTCGACAAAGGATTTTCAAAAGGTTTGCGAAGCACGTTACGGGGCGCCACTTGATTGGTTTTTCCAGCAATGGATATTCGCGCCGGGTCGTCCCATTTACAAAGTCTTTTCAGAAATTGTTCCGACAGGTGACGGAAACTTTACCATCTCGCTGACCATCAAACAGGTGCAGACGCACAGCATACCGGGTCGCACAGGTGATGCGGCAATGGTCTACCATATGCCTCTAGACGCGGTGATTCATTACGCGGATGGAACAATCGAAACGCGGGTCATCGAAAATAATCTGCGAAAACAGAAATACACCCTGGCGGTTGCGAAACGGCCAACGAGCGTTGTCATTGACGAGAACAACTGGGTTCTTAAAAAAGTGAAAGGCGGTTAGAATATTTTTGTAGCTTCATTCATTACCAGTGGTTTTGTAATATTTCTTTAGGAGAGCGGAATAAAAAACAATGGCAAGAAATAAAGTTTTGGTTGTTGACGATGAAAAGAATCAGAGAGAAATCTACATGATGATTCTGGAAGACGCGGGATATGACGTTACAACCGCGCAGAGTGGCGAACACGCTTTGCGCATTGCGCGCGAAAACAAATTCGATCTGGTATTGACCGATTACAAAATGACGGGGATGGATGGCGTTCAATTGGTCATGGAATTGACCGAAGTTGACCCTTCGATCATCGTCGTGATGATGACCGCGCATGGCACTGTCGAATCTGTAAAGACCGCTATGCGCGCCGGCGTTTACGATTTTCTTGAAAAGCCTGTTGACCGCGAACAATTGTTGAAACTTGTCGAAACAGCGCTGTCCGGTCTGGTGCAAATTGATGACGACATCATCGGTCAATCCGAAGAGATCGAGCGCGTCAAAAAGATGATTTTGAAAGTCGCGGTATCAAGTTCGACCGTCTTGATACGCGGTGAATCAGGGTCTGGGAAAGAGCGCGTTGCCCGCGCCATTCATAACGCCAGCCCGCGCCGTAACGAAATTTTTCAAGCCGTCAATTGCGCCGCCATCAACGAGAACTTACTGGAGTCGGAACTGTTCGGTCACGAAAAAGGTTCTTTCACGGGCGCGCATGTGCAAAAGAAAGGGCAATTTGAAATCGCTGATCGCGGTTCGCTCTTCCTGGATGAAATCGGCGATTTGAGCGTTCCGATGCAGGCGAAGATTTTGCGCGTCCTGCAAGAGCGCGAAGTGATGCGTGTAGGCGGTTCGCGACCTACGAAAGTTGATGTGCGGGTCATCGCTGCTACCAACCGCGATCTCGAAGCCATGGTCAAAGATGGGCGTTTCCGCGAAGACCTCTATTATCGTTTGAACATCATACCGATAAATTTACCACCGCTTAGGAATCGCCGTGACGACATAGCGATTTTGATAGAGTTTTTCATCTCCAAACACAGCCGCAACGCGCCGCGAAAGATTAAAGGCTTGACCGCCTCGGCACGGAATTTATTGATGAACTATTCTTGGCCAGGCAATGTGCGCCAGCTTGAATCGGCAATCGAGCGAGCCATACTGTTGTGTGAAGGCGATGAAATCAGCGTCGAAGATTTGCCGCTTGAGATTCGACAAGAGAGTTCGCCATCGAACAGTTTCAATTTTAAACTGCCGCCTGAAGGCATTTCATTCGAGGAGTTGGAACAATCTTTAATCACTCAGGCGATGGAGCAGACGGGTTGGAACATCACTCGCGCCGCGAAATTATTAGGGCTTTCATTTCGTACACTGCAATATCGCTTAGAGAAATTTGACATGAAAAAGCCTACGAAAGACTGATGCCCGAATGGTTCGATTTGAAAACCAACTTCCACGCTTGGCGTATGGTTTACGAATCCGTTAAAGTTTTAATCTGCATCCAATGGGACATGATCATAACAAGCAAGCTCCGGTGAAGAAGCCAGCCGAAGCTCAGCATCACGACCATGCTACGACGACAAGCAAACCAGAACAGAAAACTACCTCTGAACCAAAGACCAATACGAAACAAGAACAAGCGGTTTTTGTTTGTCCGATGCACCCGGAAGTGAAATCAGACAAACCAGGGAAGTGCCCAAAGTGCGGCATGGCTCTTGTGCCTGTGAAGCAAGGCAACAAGCGCGTCAAAGGCTATCCGCAGGATATGTGGATGCCGATGGATGAAGCGGTAGCCAAACCTGAAACCTATGGAATGGCGAAAGATTGGTCGGCAGCGACCATGGGAATGATGACCTATGTCCGAGTTCTTACTCCTGAGATGTACGACAAGGTAAAGGGTATGATAAAAGAATGACCTGTGGAGAAGTCGCATTTGCGGTCTTCAAAGAAATGCGACGGAAAATTTAAGGAGCGCCGCTTTCAAACCTATGATTGATAATCGTATGATTTATTAGAAGGCAGCATTCCAAACCTTGAGGGATGAACAATGAGTAATAAGGTTGAATCAAAATCGAATCTCGAAAGCAAAAGAGCGCAATTCACCGAGCAGAATGAAAAGAAGAATCCGGTTAAAATAATTGCTATTCTTGCCATCGTTTTGTTGCTTGTCGTTGCAGGCTATTTCGCTGTCAATGGTGTCAGAGACAATCAAGCATCGGGCACCGTAACCAAGACTACGGATGCGATTAAGATTTCAATTGCCGACCTTGATAGTGGAAAGGTGCAGTTTTTGAATCATCAACTGGCGAATAACACCGAGGTGCGCTTCTTCGCGGTGAAAAGTCCGGACGGGAAATTCCGCGCCGCTATGGATGCTTGCGACACCTGTTTTCACGCAAAGAAAGGGTATCGTCAGGAAGGCGATGTCATGGTCTGCAATAACTGCAGCATGAAGTTTCAAAACAACCTGATTAATGAAGTCAAAGGCGGTTGCAATCCTGTCGGTGTGATATGTACGGTCGAAGGCGATCAACTGGTCATTCAAACCAGCGAATTAGAAAGTCGCGGCAGGTATTTTCAATAAGGAGCGCGAGCCATGCGAATCAGCACAATTGCTTTTGCGAATCTTAAACGGCGAAAAGGCAAAGCTCTGTTTTTGATCGCAGGCATTGCCATAGGCATCGGCACTGCGATTGCGCTTTTGACTTTGAGCAATTCAATAAAAGAAGAGATTGGCGCGCAGCTTGACCAATTCGGCGCAAACATTGTTGTTGTGCCGCAATCGAATAACCTCGCGCTCAATTACGGCGGCGTTTCGGTGTCGAGCGTCTCCTTTGACGTGCATCAACTCACAGGTGCAGACGCTATCAATGTGCTTGATATTCCTTACCGCAATCGCTTGAGCCTGATTTCGCCTAAGCTGATTGGCGCGGTCAAGGTTGGTGACAAAGAGGTGTTGATGGCTGGAGTTGATTTCGATAGCGAGTTGGCTTTGAAACGCTGGTGGCGCATTGCAGGTCAAAAGCCTACGAATGAAAATGAAGTGCTGGTCGGCTATGAAGCGGCGAAAGCTCTGTCACTTATCGAAGTTGAGGATCAATCAAAAGAGATTGCAGCAAATCGCCAGGCCCATTCGCAAATGAGTTCGCACCAGGGGAAGTCAGACGCGCTGCAAATAAAAATCCTCCGTGACAAAGTGCAGATTGCCGGAAGCGAACATCGCGTTTCAGGGATCATCGAGCAGACCGGCGGAGCCGAAGACCGAATCATTTTTGGTGCGCTCGCGCACGTTCAATCGTTACTAAAAAAGCCTGATGAATTGAGTCTGATTGAAGTCAGCGCCTTGTGCAAAGATTGCCCTGTTGAAGACATCGTCGCGCAAATCAGCGCCCGACTGCCTCACGCGAAAGTCTCTGCCATTCAGCAATCGGTGCGAGCGCGAACGGAAACCGTCGAGCGCTTGACGCGCTTTGCCTTTGCCGTTGCGGCAATTGTGCTGGCGATTGCGGCATTGATGATTTTCACGACAATGATGGGTTCTGTCATTGAACGTACGAAAGAGATCGGCGTGCTTCGCGCCATAGGCTTTCGCAAATCACATATCATCAAAGGGCTGATGATTGAAGTTGCAGTAATCAGCTTGATCGGCGGATTGATTGGCTGGGTTTCGGGAATGCTTGCGAGTTTCCTGGCGTTGCCATATTTTGCAGAAACCGAAATTGCGCTTGTGTTTCAACCGGGAGTCGCTCTGCTCGCCATCATTGCAGGGTTGTTTGTCGGCGCTATCAGCAGTCTCTATCCCATCATTAAAGCATCGCGTCTCGACCCGTCCGAAGCGGTTCGATATGTATGAAAGTTTATTGCCGAACTCGCAGGAAATTCTATGAGGAAATCTGGTCACAAGGTGAAAAAAAAACCTCTGAGTTTTTTGTGAACTTCGTGAGCGATATGAGAAATCTGAGTCTCACAAAGCTCGATAGGTTCACGAAGGACACAAAGGTTTCGTAAGGGGTTTGATGTCGTTTGTCGTGGTCGAAAATGTCAGCAAGATTTATCAAGAGAACGGCGCGAGTTCTGCCGTTCAAGTGCTTGCCAATGTAAACGCGGAAATTGAGCAAGGCGAATTCGTTTGTTTGATGGGGCAATCCGGGTCAGGCAAAAGCACTCTGCTGACGATTATTGGCGCGATGAATCATCCGACAGCAGGCAAGGTCTTGGTTGACACCATAGACGTCTATGCGCTTTCCGATGAACGCCGTGCCGATTTTCGCCGCGAATATTTAGGCTTCGTCTTTCAACAGCACCATCTGATGCCATATTTGAACACGATCGAAAACACGATGTTGCCGCTCGCCGCTTCAAACCTGAGCGCCAAAGAGAAACGCGAAAAGGCAATCTCTGTGTTGGAGCGCGTCGGGCTTGGCGATAAGGCTTGGCGTTTGCCAAATCAGCTTTCGGGCGGCGAGCAAGGGCGATTAGCAATCGCTCGTGCCTTAGTCAATGAGCCGCCCTTGATTCTCGCCGACGAACCGACCGGGGCACTTGATAGCAAAACAGGGAAAGAGATTATGGCGGAATTTTTAAAACTCAACGAGCAAGGGCAGACGATTTTTATGGTCACGCACAACCCTGAAAACGCGGCGCTCGCTCATCGCGTGATTCATCTACAAGACGGACGAATCATCTCACCTTCAAGCCCTTATTTGACAGAGAACGATCCTGTACACGCTTGAGATTAGGGCTCTGAGAAATCAACTTGAGGAAAGATTGTTGCGGAAAACAACAAAAGATATTTCAACAAAAGTCGGAATACACTGGAAAGTTAGTTTGTTGATGTTTTAAGTAGGGGCTGGGCTTGTCCCTGCCCGGATCGCCGCAGGCGATGAACCATCATTTTGCTTCGCAAAATCCGGGCAGCCACGAGGGCTGCCCCTACTCGAGTTCTTTCAATTTTCTAAACCTCAAAATATTTAATTTCCAA
>JANMSG010000394.1:0-2823 GCA_031389065.1 Acidobacteriota bacterium
ATAAGCGCCGGATCGTTCATCAAGCATTCTTGAAGCGGTGCCAATACCGCCTTTGAAGCCGTAACAAATCATCCCTGTGCCGCCGCCGACGTTTCCTTCCACAACCGCTCCGGTTTTCGCGCTATCAAGAGCCTCAAAGACATGTTTTTCTTTCACGTGAAACCCATTGATATCATTTAAGTACCCGTCGTAGGTTTCAGCAACAACCGGCAAAGACCACCAATAACCTGTCGCATCCGGCTTGCCGGATTTTACTCGATAAACAATCGTGGAATCGCGTACAATGCCAACGCTGTGGGTATTGGTTATCATCACGGGACCTTCAAGAAATCCTGATTCCTCAATCCAGGTGGTTCCGGTCATCTCGCCATTACCGTTAAGCGAAAACCACCCCGCAAACACTGGATCGTTGGTTGATTCTTTACCTCGCGGCAAGACTGCTGTGACGCCTGTTCGAACGGGACCTACGCCTACTTTTAATGTCCCTTCACCAGAGATAATTGTTGAATGACCTACCTCAACGCCTCTCACATCCGTAATCGCATTGAGCGCACCGGGCGTTCCTTCAAAGGGCACGCCTAAGCTACGCGCGCGAGGTTTATTTTGAGAGAAGGAATTTTGTGACATCATCAACAATACAAGAATACCGACGAGAGAAATAAATCTACATTTCGCCATCTTTTGCTCCGCAAAACCGTTTGCTTTATTACTTGTCGGGTGCTTCGTATAGATATGCCAAATCGTAAAGCTTATTCTCCTTGCCATCGTGAACGGCATATTGAAAGCGTTTACGCTTCCCGTCTTTATCCAATTCTGAATATCCCCACAAAGCTGCACCGCCATAAACACCATCTTTATTCAAAGCATAAAAGTTTATATCGAATTTTGCGATTTTCGCTTTATTGCCGTTGTAACTATTCGATATTCTCTTGCAAGCCTCCAGGCAAGCATCGGTTGGAGACATTCCTTTGCGCATCATCTCAACTACTGTATGAGCGCCGCAAATCTTGATATTCTCTTCGCCTCGACCGGTTGATCCGGCTGCACCAACTTCGTTATCAACAAACAAACCTGCGCCAATAATCGGCGAATCGCCGACTCGTCCCGGAATCTTGAAAGCCAGCCCGCTCGTCGTCGTCGTACCGGAAATATCGCCGCGTTCGTTTATCGCAAGACAATTGATCGTTCCCGTCGGCGGATGAGCAACCAGGCGTTCTGCAAGGCCTATTAAATCAGGTCTGTCTTTGAACAAAGAACTCGTAGGGCTTTTATCCGGCGAAGCGAGTCCGGGTCCCCAGGCATCTCTGTTGCTGTGCGATTCTTTCCACCGTAACCAGACCAGGCGAGATTCTTCTGTCATTAAATCTTCTTTCTTGAAGCCGTGAGCTAATGCAAATCGCAAGGCACCTTCGCCGACCAAGAGCAAATGGTCTGTGCGTTCCAACACCAGCTTTGCAACTTTGGAAGGGTTTTTGATATAGCGAATCGAAGCCACTGCGCCGGAGCGTTTCGTGGGCCCGTGCATCACGCTTGCGTCTAGTTCAACGTCGCCGTCTTCATTGGGCAATCCGCCATAACCAACGGACATATCCTTCGGGTCGTCTTCGACAATATTAACGCCAGCGATGACCGCGTCGAGTGTGTCTGCGCCTGCACGGATCATCTCCATCGCTTTGGCATTTGCGCGTAATCCATTGGCACTGGAAATAACGAGCGGACGCGAGCCTCTGGTTTGCGAAATAGAAGTGAGTGATGCGCCTTCTGTTAATCCAGCCGCAACGCCAAGCATAGTGCTGTTGCGGACAAAATCTCTACGATTCATTTTTGATTTCATGAATGCCTCCGATAATTTTTTGAACTCCACTGTGCAAGCGATTTTTTGAACGGGCTTGAATTCTATTGCTTCAAAGCGGCTTTGTAAACTGTAGAAGGCTTCATTGATTTGATGCGGATTACAATCGCAAAAATTTATATACCGCGCTTTAACCCAAGCTTTTACTTGGCTGAATAATAGCGGCTCCAAAATTTCCCATAAATATATTTTTCAGGTACAAGCCCCCAGGCACGGCTGTCGTTAGAGGCATCGCGATTATCGCCCATCACAAAGTAATAGTGCGGTTTGATAAAGGTCTCAGGAATGGCTCGCGGAGAACGATTTTTTTCAGGCGAAAGGTAAGGTTCCTCAGCCAGCTGACCATCAATAAAAAGTTGTCCGCTTTGATTCATTCTTAGCGTTTCACCCGGCAAACCAATGACACGCTTAATAAAAGATTGAGAAGGATTATCAGGAAACCAAAAAATGGCTATGTCGCCACGATTGATTTCATCAAAATACTTAGCAACGAAAATTCTGTCACCGGCATTCAAGACTGGCGACATAGCTGTTCCTTCGACTTTCACAGGCTGCACAACAAAGATTACGATCAAGATGGACGCGAAGGTAGAAGTTAAAAAAGAGACTACGCTGGTGGTAATCCCAACAATCGCCAAACTTTTCCCGCCGTACTCATCAGGCTTGCTTTTCGCTTTACTCAACGCGATGATTCCTAAAATTATGCCAACCGTCGCGCCTATTTCGAGAATCCCTAAAGTGAGAATGCTGAAAACGCCAAGGATCAAAGAAGCTTTGGCTAATCCCTTTCGAGGCTGTACAACTTCAATTTTTTCCAGCTCATTTTCCATAGTGGTTTATTCCATTTTGAGAACAAGCAATGCAGATTTAATTGAAAGGTAGGGTGATTATTTCTTCCAGGCGATTATGCTTTAAACTTTATTAGCTTTCAACTCCGCAAGCGAGTAATGTGTGCCACGCCAGTTGATGCC
>JANMSG010000411.1:0-1780 GCA_031389065.1 Acidobacteriota bacterium
TCAAACTCAGCACCAGAGCAAGTTTGACTCTGGCTTTTTGTCCATTCAAAAAGTCTGCGAATACGACGCCTAGATTACGAAGTTGTTTGCCGCCGCCTTCGTAGCCATAACTGTCAAAGACTCGCCCGCGCGGGCAACGCGAAGTAAGCACGACGGGAATGTTTCGTTCAAGGGCTTTTTGAATTCCCTCAAGGCAAGTGGGCGGCACGTTGCCACGCCCCATCGCTTCGATGACAATGCCTCTTGCGCCCGCATCAATGCAGGCGTTGAGTAAAGTCGAGTCAACGCCCGCAGCAACTTTTATCAAAAACACAGGTTCGATGATTTCATCTGTCTTCAAATGCAGGCGCTCGAGCGGCGAACAACGCATGATGACTTCGCCTTTATCTACTACGCCGAGCGGCCCAAAATCCGGGCTTTGAAAGGCGTCGAAAGATTCCGTGTGCGTCTTTGTCACATCGCCAGCCGCAAGGATTGTGTCGTTCATCACCACCATCACGCCTTTGCCGCACGATGAACTGGCAAGCGCCACGCGCACCGCCGCAAGCAGATTCGGCGGACCGTCCCAACCCATCTCCGAACTGTTTCGCATCGCGCCTACGAAGACTACAGGCTTGTCGCTTTCTATCGTCAGGTCAAGCAGAAAGGCTGTCTCTTCGAGCGAATCGGTGCCGTGAGTGATGACAACTCCATCAATCTCCTGGCGTTTGAGGGTTTCACGAACTTTGCGCGACAAATCCATCATTAAGGTCAGCGTCCAATGCGGTCCCGGATATCTGCCAAAGTCTATAATCTCGAAATCGGCTAGCAGAGCCAGTTCCGGGACATTCTCAACAATCTCTTTGCCCGAAAGAACAGGAACCGCTGCGCCTATCTTCGGGTCATGTCGCATCGAAATCGTGCCCCCTGTGAAGTAA
Organism: Acidobacteriota bacterium; assembly: GCA_031389065.1. Classification (GTDB taxonomy): domain Bacteria; phylum Acidobacteriota; class Blastocatellia; order UBA7656; family UBA7656; genus JACQDB01. The sequence goes on from JANMSG010000411.1 coordinate 918, forward strand.
ATCGCGATTCGTTTTTTCATCAAAAATTCCCTATGCGGACACCCCGTTTTTCAAGACGGGGAGGAGCATAGTCGTCCGCTTGCTCCAAATTGAAATAGTGGCTATATTGTCAGCCTGAGTAAAGGCACAAAACCCGCAAGGGCAGATACGGTTATCCTGCTCTTTGAAGTTGAGATCTAAGGTTTTTTGCTCAACTAGCAATTGTAAAATCTCAAAGTTAAAATGTTCGGGCATCGGTCAATATGCCTATCGCAGCCGGAGAATAGACCGGAAACCTATTCGCAGTTCCGAGCCGCAAGCCACTTTCTTTAGGAAGTGGTATTTGACATTGGCTCCCTCTGATATTCAGCAATCCGGCGTTTTGAAAGTTCTACATTATCCATTTGCCTAAACGCTAATCAACTTGACGATAAAGGCAGATTCTGTCAGCATTGCGACGCTTAATTGCATAACTTCTGGGTAATAAACACAAATACGAATAGACCTAATTTATATTCAGTCTATTCACGCGAGGTGTGACTTTTTTAAGTCATTGGTTTTCAATCTATGATTCTTGCACTTTTCTGAAATTTTGCAAAAGCTCGTACATAGAACCAAAAGTTATGGAAAACAGTCGCACTTCGCATCTAGAAAGTGGATAAAAATAGCTTGAAGAAAGCCATTAGAGTTGCAAGGCGATTTGTCTGTCAAGTTCAAAGTTGTAACTCTAAATTGATGATCTCATTTTTACTACGAATCTAGTAGATTATGAGTAGGCTCACAATCTCCCAACAAGGTACAAGAAACGGTATTGTCAAAATCCTGAGTATTTAAATGTACCTTCGACCGCCTGATCGTTATAGAGAATCTTCACCCAGTCTAGC
>JANMSG010000428.1:0-2052 GCA_031389065.1 Acidobacteriota bacterium
GTAAGCCTTTCGTGATTGCGACCTTCTTCTGCTTTGCGTTGTTTCCATTAGCGATTGTGTGGGCAAATAGTTTTGCTTGGCTCGTTGCAGCATTTATCATCGGCGGACTCCGTGAGATTGGCGAACCGTCGCGCAAAGCAATGATTATTGATTTTGCCGCGCCTCATTTGCGCGCCCGCACCGTTGGGCTTTATTACCTGATGCGAAGCTTGACTATCACTCCTGCGGCAGCAATCGGTGGAATGCTTTGGAAGGTTTCGCCGCAAACGCCTTTCATCGTGGCTGGTATCATTGGAATCATTGGAACCTTGGTTTTCGCTCTGACAGTTGAAGAACGATACGCCAGTTGAGCCATATGTCATCCCGCTCCTTTCGACGAATGCTGCTGTAGGAGTTGCCCTCTGAAATCACGACGATAGAAATGATAATGAAACCGAATAAGAAGATATATGACTGATTCTGAAAAATGGTAGGTTCCTTTGGAACTGGTACGGCGCAGCGTTGGTCAAAGAACTTTTCTCAGGTTATCAAGATCCCTTGATAGATACAGAGTATAAACTGCGACAAGTCGCACCACCCCAAGGATGCCTTCAGCTTACCTTGCATAATGACTAAACGATTGAAATAAAATCGGTCAGGATGAACGCTTGGAGGAGACTTCTTTCCGTTATTCGTAAGTCTTTCCTGGAAAATATTTTAATTTTTATGGATTTTCGCGCCCGCTATTTTGACGAAAATGGCATGTAATTCCCCTAAAAAGGGTAACTTCTGAATTGATACCTGCGTTTTGAAGATTCTTCAGCGTTGAAAGCAGGCGGCTCGCACAAGTTAGGTACGCTTTTTGATTGTATTGAAGCATTCAATCTCAATCATCACTCATTTAGTTGGAGTTTCGGCAATTGGATTCGGGGTACTGATTTCGTGACGGAGAAAAAAATGATCCTAAAAAAAATGCCCGTTAGATTTTTAGCGGCAATTACTTTATTGATTGCGATGTTTGCAGGGTTAAGTACCGGCTGGTATTACACTCCCCGGGTAAACGCACAAATGCAAGTCGAGCAGAGTTCTGCCTTAAAAGATATAGATTTATCTGAAAACAGAATTTTAGATAAAATCTCGGATGACCCAGAGCTTGAAATGGCTATGGCATCTGATGAAAAAGCACGAGTGATTGTACAAACGAAAGCTGCTCCAAGAGCCGGACTTTCGTCTGCCATAATGATGGCAGGTGGGTTGATAACGAAGACCTATAAAAATTTCAACGCCGTTGCTATGGAAGTCCCAGCCGCAAGTTTGAAATCATTGGCTGCTCGATCGGACATAGCTTATATTTCTCTTGATCGGGTCGCACAGGTAACCGGACACGTTGAAGTCACAACCGGCACGACGCTTGTGAGAACATCTCTTACATCACCGACAACACTCGATGGCAGTGGCATAGGCATAGCGGTTCTGGATTCAGGAATCTATGCTTCCCATGTGTCGTTTCAAAATTCCGGCACCGCTTCAAGAGTGCTCACCAGAGTAAATTTCGCAAGCGATAATATTTCGGGTGATGTTGATGGGCACGGCACTCACTGTGCCGGTCTTGCAGCAGGCAATGGAAAAATTTCCGGAGGCGCATACAGAGGAATTGCGCCAGCCGCAAACCTGATTGATGTTCGTGTATTGAACGCTCAAGGTGTAGGCTCAACCTCAGGAATCCTCGCAGGCATAGACTGGTGCATAGCCAATAAGACAACCTACAACATCAAAGTCATGAACCTCAGCCTGGGAACGGTTGCGGTTGATTCCTACCTCAATGACCCTCTCTGTATGGCAGTGCGTCGGGCTGTCAATGCAGGCATCGTTGTTTGCGTTGCCGCCGGTAATTTAGGGAAAAATGAACATGGCAACAAAATCTATGGCGCCATCCACTCGCCCGGCATAGAGCCTTCGGCAATCACGATTGGCGCAGCCAATACCAAAGGCACAAATGTTCGCAGCGATGATGTGGTTGCAAGTTACAGCTCTCACGGGCCGACAAGAGGTTACAGAACCATAAACGGTGTC
>JANMSG010000429.1:0-6925 GCA_031389065.1 Acidobacteriota bacterium
ATCAGCTTATGGAACAGAGCGATGAAAAACTGCCTGACGGAGAAGATGGCAGCAAAAAAATCGAAGCGTCATTATCAAAGCCTCTTTCTGGCAAAGTGATCATCGTGACACGTCCACGCCAACAGTCTGCTGAAATGACTGCAAGGCTTGAAGGACTTGGGGCAAATGTTATTCACGCACCAATGATTGAAATTAAAGAGCCTGATAGTTGGGACGCGCTTGATGAATCAATCAATCAATTAGATTTATATGATTGGCTGATTTTCACCAGCGCCAACGGTGTTAAATTTTTCTTTCAAAGACTGGCGCAACAAAGAAAAGAGTCTTTGTCGCAAATCTCTGATGCTTCGGTTTGTGCAATTGGCGCGGCGACGGCGAAAGCTCTTGAATTGGTTGGCGCGAACATAGATTTGATTGCGACGAACTCGACAGCGGAAGGCTTGATGCAAGAGTTACTTGATCATCTAGGCGATTCGCAAGCGATTCACGGCTTGAGATTTTTGCTTCCGAGAGCTCGAGTTGCAAGAGAGGTTTTACCAGTTGAGTTGACCAAGTTAGGTGCGCAAGTTGATGTAGTGGAAGCCTATCAAAACGTGATGCCCGAAAGAGGAAGTGAAAATATCTTTCAGCTTTTGAAAGATGAAGCAATAGATGTAATTACGTTTACGAGTTCATCAACCGTACATAATTTTGCTGCGCTTGTCGGCAAAGAGAATCTTGCGGAGCTTTTGCAGAATTCATTAATCGCTTGTATTGGACCGATCACAAAGGCAACCGCCGAAAAATATCAGCTGCAAAATATCATTCAGCCGAACAGCTACACGGCTACGGCACTGGTTGAAGCCATTGTTTATGCCATAGGTAGTAAACAGTGAATAGTGAATAGTGAATAGTGAAAAATATTCTGATTACTCTATTGATACAAATCCTGTTTTTCGCAATTCCTGCAATTTATTCTCGCTACTATTCACTATTCACTATTCACTGTTCACTGTTCACTATTCACTGTTCAGCTTTGCAACATCGGCATAAGCATTCGTTCATAGAGAGCCTGGACTTTCACCGAACAGAGAAGCAATATTTTCAATAGAGGTTTCATGAGAAGTTTTTCAAGAGTCGCATTCATTCGCAGGTTCTTTTTGTCATCAATATTCATAGTGGTCGTTATCCTTGCCGCCTGGCGCGTTTCCGTATTCGCGCAAAAAGAGAAGCCCGCAGACGAGCAAGACGCAGTTAAACTAAACGCCACGCTCATTCAAATCCCGGCTGTTGTCCTGGATCGCGCAGGGAAATTCGTCGCCGATTTGGCGCAAAAAGATTTCACAGTCTTTGAAGATGGTAAGCGTCAAGAGGTTTCGTTTTTCACTTCGATCAAACAGCCTTTCAACGCCGTGTTAGTTTTGGATACCTCCAACAGCGCAGAAGACAGATTGCAAGCCATTCAACAAACTGCCGTAGGGTTTACCAGAGAGCTAACCACGCTGGATAAAATGATGGTCATCTCTTTCGACAACGAAGTACGCCAGCTTACGGATTTCACAGCTGACCAAAAAGAACTGGAATCGGCAATCAAAGGCACAGAGTCAGGTTTCGGCAAACTACTTTACGAAGCCGTTACGAAAGCTCTTGAAAACCTGAAAGGGAAAGAGGGTCGCCGCGCCGTTATACTTTTCAGCGATGGCGTTGATATGAAAAGCATAGAAGCTTCCGTTGAAAGCAATGTGAAGTTAGCTGAAGAAGTAGGCGCGGTGATTTATGTTGTGCGCTTCGACACGCGCTGGTGGATAGAAGCAGACGCTCGCAAACATCAATCCAAGAAGCCCGATAAAGAATTGCCTTTTGAAGTTGATGGGCGAATCCCTCTGCCGCCCGAATACGGTGGTCCAGACCTCACGCCTCCTGGAATGCCCCGCCCGCGCATTGAAATTAGTGTTGGTGGTCGAAGCAGTCCGCCGATTGTCCATACAGACGGCTTTGGCAATCGAAGGCAAGCTGAAAATGCCGCTCCCGCCGATGCGATAACCAAGAATTTAGATAAGCTATATGGCGAAGCTAATTCTTACATTCAGGCGATAACCTCCCGCACAGGTGGCGCAATGTTTGACGCAGGAACTTTTGAAGCAACGAGGTCAGCTTTTGCATCAATCGCAGATGAATTAAGAAATCAATACGTTATTGGCTATTACCCTCAGACCGAAAAACGCGATGGCAAATTTCATAAAATCAAAGTAGAGGTTTCGCGCAAAGACACCCAAATACGCGCCCGTCAGGGGTACCGGTAAGCAACAGATTTAGGCTGTTGCTGGCAGCCAGCGGCGGACATTTCCTTGAGCACTCGCGGCTGTAGTCCTACGGCTTAATTCGTATGACGTGCGCTAGACGCGATCACTCTGATTTTGTATTGCTAACGATTCAAAGAGCCTGCGTTAGCAGGTGAAAGCATAAAGCCCAGCGCTCACGCACTGGGCTTTATGCTTTCGCTCACTTCGGGAGCTTTCTCAACAAGGCTTAATCGGACACTACTGAACTATACGATGAGCAAATTCCTAAGACCGTTCTCTGTCATTGCATCTCCAGCACAACAACCGACTTCGATGGCAAACTCAAAGTGATTTGCTCGCCTTGAATCTTAAAGTCGTTGAACGACACAGGCTTAATCGTCTCAGGCTTGTCAAAGGTATTCATCATGTTCATTACCGGAGTTGTCAGCACGCGTCCGATGATATTTTTTGCCGTTGTACCGCTAACCTTCACAGAGACCTGCGAGGAACGGTTCGGGTCGAGGTTGACTATCGAAAGATAAAGCTTTCCAGTTGCGTCGCGTGAAGCTGAAGCGTGTAGAGAAGGAGCCGATACCTGTCCCAGCTTGTATACCGGCGCGGTAAGTTCAACAGGTATCAGCGTTGCGCCTTGATGAACTTTATACATCTCGAAGACGTGATAGGTCGGCGTCAGGAGCATCTTCTCTTTGTCTGTCAGGATCAGTGCTTGCAAGACGTTAATCGTCTGCGCGATATTCGTCATCTTCACGCGGTCAGCGTGCGTATGAAAAATGTTCAGATTGATGCCTGCGACGACTGCATCGCGCATCGTGCTCTGTTGATAGAGCACCCCTTTGCTGGCTCCAGGTTCGGCATCGTACCAGGTTCCCCATTCATCCACCATCAGACCTACGCGCTTCTGCGGGTCGTATTTGTCCATAATCGCGCTATGTTTCTGAATGAATTCATCCATGCGCAGTGTGCGAGCGAGCGTTGCGTGCCACTCCGGTTCGCCAAATTGCGTGGCTGAACCTTTCTTATTCCAGTCGCTCGTCGGCAGAGTGTAAAAGTGCAAAGACAAGCCATCCATGTGCTTGGCTGCCTGAGACATCAAGACTTCCGTCCACTTGTAATCAGCATCGCTGCTGCCGCTGGCAATTCTCTGTATGCGGTTGCCGGAGTAGTTTTTGACATAGGTGGCAAAGCGGCGATATTCGTCAGCGTAGTATTCCGGGCGCATATTGCCGCCGCATCCCCAGTTTTCGTTGCCTACGCCAAAGTAAGGAATCTTCCAAGGCTTCTGGCGCCCGTTCTGGCGGCGCAGGTTGGCAAGAGTTGAATCGGAATCTGAGGTCATATATTCGATCCAATCCATCATCTCTTGAGGCGTGCCGCTGCCTAGATTGCCAGCGATGTAAGCATCCGTGCCGAGCATCTCGCACAAATCCATGAATTCGTGTGTGCCGAACGCGTTTGACTCGATGACGCCGCCCCAGTGTGTGTTAATTCGTTTGGGGCGTTGGTTGCGTGGACCTATGCCGTCGCGCCAGCGATATTCGTCAGCGAAACAACCGCCAGGCCATCGTAAATTCGGAATATTCAATTTCTTCAACGCCGCCACAATGTCATTGCGAATGCCGCGTGTGTTAGGGATAGGCGAGTCTTCGCCAACCCATATCCCATCGTAAACCAAGCGTCCCAGATGCTCGGCAAAGTGCCCGTAGATGTGGCGATTAATCGTGCCTTTCGGCTGGTCGGCGCGAATGACTAACTCTGCCTTAAAGGGCTCACTACTTTGCGCTCGTGCAAGGCGCGTCATCGGCGCTACGATAAGATAAGCAACTGCCCCAAGCGTTAAAAAGGCTAACGCCAAGCGCGACTGCAATACTGTCCGAACCATGATCATCATTTTAATCTCCTCAGAATTTCGTTGTATATAGCACTCAGCGGCTTCAATAACTTTTTGCTAAACAGAAAAATTTCCGTTTTTGTCGGCATGTTACTGAAAAATCTTTCGTATCATACCGAAGCCATAGGTGATTTTCCTAATGCTTTTTACTCTTAAACCGCTGCTCATATCAGTCACCTGTTACACTAATTGGTGTAATTCAGTCACCGTCTGGCATAGACATTCTCTATCGTTGGAATATTCTGGCTTGAGAAGATTTGCATTTGCTCTTTTGTTTGCAAGCTTTTTTACAACTTTTGCTTACTCCAGCTAATAATTCTTTGCTCGGCACACAGCTTGCTCAACAGAGCGCGCAACCAGCAGTAAAAATTAGATAATTGAGGCTAACAATATGAAGGCTACTCTCCCGATGCTTCTCACATTGCTTCTTCTAAGCGCAGTCGTTTTGTCGCCCATCACAACGAAAGGTCAGACGCAAGAGCCCACACCGAAGCTTGAAATTGACCAAAATGACAGCGCCGATGCGGACAACGATTCCGAAGATGATGAACCCGTCCAGCGCGTGGCGCGAATCACTCACATTCAAGGCGATGTCTCTTTCTTGCGTTCAGGCGTTACCGAATGGGCTGACGCGGCGGAGAATTTGCCACTGCTGACGGGCGATCAAGTTTATGTGGGCAGCGGCGGTCGCGTCGAGATTCAATTCGGACGCGGCAACTACGTAAGGCTTTCGGAAAAGACTGCGCTGACGATCACCGAACTATCCCACAGCGCAGCTTTGTTAGAAGTCACGGAAGGCATAGCGATCATACGGCTGGAAAAATACGGCAGCGCCTGGGAGCGCTTTGAAGTTGATACGCCGAATTCCGCACTGGTCTTGAAACAAGACGGACTCTATCGCGTCAATGTGCGCGGCGAAGACGATTCGGAAATTATTATTCGCCGCGGTCTGGCAGAGGTCTTTTCTGATGATGGCAATTTCAAAGTGCGCGAAGGTCAAAGGCTAACAATTGATACCAGTCCGAACGGCAAGCTGCAAATTGCGATTGATAATTCAAACGATGAATGGGACAGATGGACGTATGACCGCGACCGTCAAGCCGATTATATTGCTGTTTCCTCAGCGCCAGATTATGTGCGCCAATACGAAGCCGATTATCAAGGCTTCTACGGGGCGAGCGATCTGACGAGCTACGGCTCCTGGACTAGCTATTCCGGTTATGGCAATTGTTGGGTTCCGCGTGTGAGTTCGGGGTGGGCGCCTTATCGTTCGGGGCAATGGATTTGGATACCGCGAGCTGGCTGGACCTGGTTATCAAATGAACCTTGGGGCTGGGCACCTTATCATTACGGTCGTTGGGTGCATATAAACAACATAGGCTGGGCCTGGTCGCCGGGTTTCAATAATAATCGCTATAACTATGGTCATTCTTACTATCAATGGCGACCCGCTTTGGTGTCGTTCTTCAATTGTCCTTCGCCGCGCGGTAATTTCGTAGGCTGGTATCCACTTTCGCCTGGGCAGCGTTGGCGCAGGTCTGGCAATTTTGGCGGGGATGGCTTCAGAGGCAATAACGGACACAGGCATCTTCAATACCCTGTTGCCCGTGACGCGAATCGCAGACCTAATGGCGGCGGAAATGGCAACGGCAACGGTGCGGGCCGTCAGCGATTCGGCAACGGTGTGACGGTGTTGCCTATTGAAGGATTCGCAGGGCAAGGTCGCACGAAGTTTAAGCCGATTGCGCCAAACACGGAGTTGAGCAATTCGTTCAACAAAGGCGCGCGCGCCGGTTTGCCGGATTTAGGCAACAACACAAACTCTTTCGTCAATACTAAAGTTGCCAGAACGGGCGACTCGGGGAACGCTTTGCGACCCGTCGTTCGACCTCCGCAAGAAGTCTTCAATCGTTCGGTTGTGACGCGCCAACGCACAACTGAAACGCAAGCTGAAACGGCAGCACCGCGTGAACGTCGCTTCATAGGCGCGCCTGGCTTCAAGCAATATGGCAATGAGGTACCCAATAATAAGCGAACGCGTGGTGGAGAAGATAGTAGCGGCGGCAATACGCGAGGCGGGGAAACAACTTCCGGTGAAACAAAATTCGAGCGCAAGCAGAGGATGAAGAATGGCGATTCATCCGGCGGAACCGTCAACAACGGCTCTTCAAATACTACAGGTGGCAACGGTCGAATCATCACCGACGATACAATTAGAAAAAGAACGCGCGGCTCCGGTGAAGAAACGCCTGAAACTCGCAAAGGCGACGCATCAAACAGCGTAGATAATTCCGACAATTGGAAGACTCGCAATCGCCCAACGACGGTAAATCAACCGGAAGGCGAAGCGGATTCGAGCACCAGAAAACGCGAACGCGTCAATCGAAATGATGATGGCTCTACGACAGAGAGCGATGCCAACAAGCGCGTTTATGTTCCACGCGAAAAGCCGCAACAAGACACTCCAACTGTTGAGCAGCGCCGGCAAGAAAAACAAGAACGTCGTAAACAGGAGCAACAAGACCAGTCACAACCAGATCAGCAGCAACAAGATGAGCAACGACAACAACGTCGCGCTGAACGCCAAGAGCAAGAGAAGCAACAGCAGCAACAACAAGAACAGCATCGTGCTGAAAAACAGCAGCAACAACAAGAGCAACAGCGACGTGAGCAAGAACAACAACGTGAGCAACGTCGCGCTGAACGTCAACAACAAGAACAACAACAGCAGGAACAACAGCGTCGCGAGCAACAA
>JANMSG010000440.1:0-7087 GCA_031389065.1 Acidobacteriota bacterium
CGTAATCCCCTCGGCCTTTTCCCTTGCGGCAAAATGCTTCATCCGTCTGGGGCATGCCTGCGATCGCAGTGACCTGCTGGATCACGCCCACAGCCTGCTGGCCGCCCCCCTGCAGGATGCACAAAAGCAACCCTCGGCGCACCTGGGATCACTCCAGGCAGTTGCCATGCTGGAAAAGGAGCCGGTCATGCTGACCTTCAGCGGAGATCTGAATGATCAGGAACTTGCCGGGTTGGCGACTGTCGCCAGATTTAATGCCGGTCAGGGCTGGACCCTGTTCCGGAGGGACAGCGTTTCCAGCGGGCCGGCCGGCGTACTGGTATGCGGCGACGGCACCTGTTACCCGGCTGTCCGCCAGGCAGCCGATCTGGGGGCACTTCTGGGACGGCTCCTGCCCGGCATTGCCGGTGATGGCGGAGGAAAGCCGACAAACTCCCAAAAAAGAGTGAGAGAATCGATATGAGAACAGCTATCCTGCCCTTGGCGCTTGTTATCTTTACGATTATGGCCGGCTGGTCGCCGGCCGCTGCCGCAGAGACGTCAGTGGCAAACGCGACCCATGAATTCAGTTTTTTGACCGGTTACGGCATCACCCACCGGGATTTCGGCGCAACACGCACCCAGGTGCAGACCTGGGATGCCATTGCCCGCTACGGTTATTTTCTGTCGGATGAGATCGGAAAGGGGACTTGGTACCAGGTGCGGCACGAGATCCTGGTCGAGTTGCCCTTCCATCTGGCAGTCGACCATGGTGGACGGTCGATGGTTGGGGGATACCTGCTGGGAAGCTGGAAATTTACCAGCATGAAAGATTTTGCGCCCTATGTCTTCGCCGGGGGTGGGATCCTGTTTGTCGATCTGGGCCTGCCCACGATGGGATCAAAAATGGATTTTTCCTACCAGGGGGGAACCGGCCTGCAGTACTTCGTTCGACCGGATCTGGCAATGATGGCGGAGTACCGCTATCACCACATCTCCAATGCCGGTACGGACTCTACCAACGAACCGCTCAATTCGAGCAAGTTCCTGGTGGGAATAACCCTCTATCGTTAAAATACGCCGGCACTCAGGGAAAAAGTACGGTAAGGATCAGGCATGCACTGAATCTAAACTTTTTTGTAAATGTTTAGATTCGTGTAGATTAAACTTTTTAAGCTTCACTTAATATGATATTGGATAGGCTGTATTTTGAGGTTTCCGTGTTACTGAAACGGGGGAGGCCATTACTAATTTGTTTTCATGTTCACAGCCTAAATATCCAATTCGGGTGGATGGCCCGATCTGATCAATAACGAGTTGAACGAGAGAAATGAAAAAGATAACAACAGCAATATTAGTCACAAATATCGGAGTGGCTTATGACGTTGATGGGAGCTCTAGCCGTTAAATCACATGAGGTACACATGAAAAGAAAACCGAGCCGTAACCTACTGAAGATATTATTAGCTTGGATATTCTTAGCATTAGCCGCAAATCTTATACTTTCAGGTTGTTTTTTTACAAGGGAGTGGAACGATAAGATCGATCAACAAGTAGTATGGAGGCATGATTACTGGGATTACTGTAGCCGTAACGTGCCGCTTGCCGCAGAACCCATTGCGAAAGATGTCTATGGCTCATATTACAAAGGCGAATATACTGGGATCAAGCAACTGAATAATCAGAAATTCTATAGCTACATCTTCCCAAACCAATTTCATAACTCACGCAAGAGATTAATGGAAATACTAATACCAGTGAACAATAATGGTAGTATGCCAATAATACGCACCTTTAATCAATACTTAAAACACAAAGAGTATACTTATAAATCCGTGTCGTCAGCTGAGGCTCACTATAAAGGTCATGCCTATCTTCGATTTGTACCTATGCCCACAAGCGATCTTCCTGCCGTTAATCCAAAGTTCATAGCTGATGTTGAAGCTAAATGGTACAACTACTACCACTTTCCTAATTATTTCTCTGATGCTGTCTTTTCTACCGATCAGCCGTCTTTGCTTGAACTAGCTGTAATTTCTTCTAATGCTGAGACAACTATAAGTTATGGCTATAGATCTAAAGGTGACGCGACCGTATCTGGAAATGATCTTCGAGACGTGCATGTATGTCCAAGCACAACAAACGAATCTGATGCACTTGCTAGATCACAACAATCCTCTGATGGGTGCGACAGATGGATATGGTCTCATCCGCTTCGGACGCAATTTACTGACCTGAATACTCAAGGAGATGACCTAGAAGCAACTAGGCGTTACGGTTATTTTATAACTGTTCCGCTTGATATTGTTACTTTTCCAGTCCAAGCTGTTGTAGTCATGATCTGGACCCCCGTGGCATTGTTGTTTCAACACTAGCGAAAATAAAGGTGTCAACGCTCCAAACTTTCAAAAATATGAAACAAGGAATTTTCCAACTCACGGCTGGACCGGCCCTTAAACCGGCCGGTCAGCCTTGCGTTGAACTAAACCATGACATCCACCATGAAGCTTCTCTACCCGGAATGGCAATGTTGCAAGCATTCTAAGGTACACCGTTCTGCCATATGGCTCGCTGAAACCTTATTTGCCGATGAGGATTTTGTTCTAGTTGAGGCTCCAGAGCGAGAGATCCTGCTGCGCAAGGCGGGTGTAAACGGACTTGATTCCATTGCTAGCCGATTTGAAGTCGCGCGCACCATACTGAGCACTTCGCAACCAGATCACCTTTTTGTGATTGGCGGAACCTGCGGTGCCGAATTAGCCCCAGTTTCATACTTAAATGGCCTTTATTCGAATGATATTGCAATCATTTGGTTTGATGCACATGGCGACCTAAACACTCCAGAGTCATCCCCAAGCGGGGACTTTCACGGGATGATACTCCGCACATTGCTCGGAGATGGCCCTGCGGAGATTTGTCAATATATCCTTCACCCGCTAACCTCATCGCAAGTATTCCTAGTCGGCGCCAGGGATTTGGATAAACCAGAACTCGACTACGTTCAAAAAAACTCAATGGTTCATATTGAGCAAATAGACGAAACATCATGTGGCAGGCTAGTCGACGCTATTACTTCGGCTGGTTATCGCTGCGTCTATATCCATCTCGACGTTGACGTTCTGAATCCTAAGAGTTTCGCCGACGCCTTGATGCCCACTCCAGGCGGACCAACACTGGAGGAGCTTGGTGCAACACTCTCGCTTCTGAATGGAAATTTCGATGTCGTAGGAATGAGCATAGTTGAATACGTGGGAGAGTCAGATTCATCCCGTAGACAACTCGTTGGGTTGCTGGAAAAGAGCGGCCTAATGCCCAACCCGTAGTTGCAGGGGACGCTCCGCATATCGGCGGCGCGCCTCTGAACTAGGACGTTGGCATGAAAGAGAATAATTCCCATTTAGGAGCAATTGTATGAAAGCCTTTGTCTATCAAGTCATTTTACCTCTTCGCGATGATGTGCGCGCTCTCATGGATCGGCTGAATAAGCACAATCTATCCCACTGCCCTCTGGAGATATGCCACTTAGCAACGTCAGAGCAATTGGCAGCAACAGACTGCATAATGATTGGTGCATTCATTGAGGGCAGCTTGAGTGGAATGGGCGCCATCAAATTCATGTCGGGTTATGGGGAAATTACGAGAATGTTCGTAGCCGATGAATTTCGAGGAAAAGGGGTTGCCAAAGAAATTCTTGGTACTCTTATCCAATGTGCAGTAGAGCGAGGGTTGGTATCCGTGAAGCTGGAGACGTCCAGGAAATTCATCAGTGCCGTTCGGCTGTATGAGACATCGGGATTTACGCTTTGCCCGCCCTTCGGTGAGTATGTGAGCTCCCCCCATAACACCTATATGGAAAAGAAGCTACCTACAGCTTGAGCATGCTGAAAGAAATTGCCATCCAAGTGCAACATCGGTGAACCCGCTGTGCTTTCTGACGTTAATTTGGATCTCCCCCGGTATTGTGGACAGGCTGAAAAGCTGCTAAAACGCAACAGGAGGGACTGTCATGGTATCGAAGAGGAAGTCGTACACACGCGAGTTCAAGGTTGAAACGGTTAAACTGGTCACGGACACAGATACCAGCGTGAGCCAGATCGCTCATGATATGGGTAAGCACGGCAAAGCATTTTTGACTACATTGAGCGGTTCTATAGCCGCAAGAGGATTCATTCTTCGCTGGGGTATCGGACCCCATTCGAGGTCGATCAACTCAGGCTTGCAGCTTAACCGACTGTCCACGATTCCGGGGCAAATTCAATTTACAGAATTAACGTCTTCAAGAATCAAGGAGGCTACATGATTACCAAGCTTGCCACAGAAAATGATATTCAGGGGATTTTAAATCTGCAAGAGATAAATCTTCTCAGAAGCTTATCGGAATCAGATAAGGAGAATGGTTTTGTCACAACCCGTTTCACAATCGCCCAGTTAGAAGAAGTTCTTAACGAGCGAGGTTTATTTATCGCGGAAAGTGAAGAAATTATTATAGGATACACTATGGCAGCCAGTTGGGATTACTTCTCTCAATGGCCCATTTTTCCTTTTATGATATCCCGTCTTTCCGGATTTATTTTTAATGGCACAAATATTACAGACCAAAACACCTTTCAATACGGCCCCATATGCGTCGATTCCAGTCTGCAAGGAACTGATACTTTTCCGCGTTTGTTTGATGAAATGCGTACGGAATTGTCTTCCCGCTATCCAGTTGGTATTACATTCATTAATAAGGCGAATCAACGATCATACAATGCACATACTCGTAAACTTGGCATGGTAGTCGTTGATGAGTTTGAGTTTTCCGGTCGAGAGTATTATGGCCTTGCTTTTAATACGGCCGATCAGTTTTTCCGTCAGGCTATCTGAATACGAATTCTACCGCAAGATAACAGGGCAAATTGACTCGGATGCAAATCCGCTGCGCCCTGCTACGTTGGAACATAAAGAGGAGCCTGATGATGATCTCTCGTACATGGCACGGTGCGGTGCCTCTTGAACATGGTGATGCCTTCGCTGTCTATCTTGAAAAAACCGGGATTCAAGGATCACGGTCAATACCGGGCAATGCTGCCGCATACGTGCACCGTGTCGAACAAGACGGTTACTCGCATTTCTTTCTCTGTACTCTGTGGTCTTCCCAGGAAGCCATTCGGGCTTTTGCCGGTGATACGCCAGAGACTGCGGTGACGTACCCCGAGGATGCCAAGTTCAACCTCATCTCAGACCCGATAGTCGTCCACCAAGAGGTCGATACTGATCAAAACCCATTTACAAGGCACCATCATTCAAGCGGATCGTCAAAAGCTGCGAATTTGCCGACGGCAGAATTCAGACGTTGGTAACATGAGTAACCCGATCTCAAACATAACCTCACTTCTGCAATCGATGGATCCCACTCTGCACAGTGGCGTTTATGTCTACTGTTCGGTCTCCCATGCCACTGACCTCAGTGCATTGACGGCGTTAGCGACATTCCGAGAGGCCGAGGGAATTACGATAATTCTGCCCGAGGTGGAAGCCCTGAAGGCGGGCTTCACTGTTATGTTTCGTGCTGCGTGGATAACGTTGAGTGTGCATTCTGATCTGCAGGCTGTTGGCTTAACCGCAGCCTTCGCATCGCAGCTCGGCGCCGCTGGAATCAGCTGTAATGTCATGGCTGGAGCATACCACGACCATATTTTTGTACCAGTTGAGCACGCACAGGCAGCAATGGCTGCACTTCGGGCGTTGCAGCATCAGGCTCCGCAGAAGTAGAAGTTTGCCCAAATTGTCCCAGGAACCAGCCGACAATGTCATTTTTGCTTATACTGCGGGCTTGACACCCAGGCGCAACTATGACTTCCAGTGGAACTCCGCTCCGCGACTACCCCTCAAGCCTGACGTTATTTGTAATCATTGGAGCCATTGAATGAAATTGAAACCTTTTCGACTTGAGCAGTTTTTCGCGCAGTACGAGTTCAAAGCTCCATACCTTCTCTGTTGCTCCGACTGTGAGAGTATCTCTGTGGGAGACTTGCTTAAATTCGAGCAAAACGCGCATGAGGAATTGTCAGCTCTTTGGCTCGGATATACGGAATCGCTTGGTAGCCCCGAACTTCGAACACAGATTGCCTCGCTTTATCAAAATATCTCATCCGGGCAGATTCTTGTTCACGCAGGTGCCGAAGAAGCAATATTCAACTTTATGAATGTTGTTCTTGAAACCGGCGACCACATCATCATTCATACTCCGTACTATCAGTCTCTTGGGGAAGTGGCTCGTAGTATTGGTGCGGAAGTAACGGAGTGGCAGGGAGATCCCAATCGTGACTGGGAATTGGACTTACAGTTTCTCGAAGAGAATGTAACAGATAGGACCAAGGTTGTTGTAGTCAACTTTCCCCATAATCCGACAGGATATCTGCCCAATCACGAGTTCATTCGTGAATTATCGAACCTCTCAGAAAACCGGGGATTTCTTGTTTTTTCAGATGAAGTATATCGAGGCCTGGAATATGACCCTGCTGAAAGATTGCCGGCGTTCGCTGATATAAACGAGCGGGGTATATCTCTCGGCGTCATGTCCAAAGCCTATGGACTCGCGGGGTTGCGCATCGGGTGGGTTGCAACTCGCAACAAAGAGCTTTTTGGCGCACTTGCTGCGTTTAAAGACTACACCACGATTTGCAATAGTGCACCAAGTGAGTACCTTGCGACGCTCGCTTTGCGCCATAGTCACTCGATTATTGAACGGAATATGGGAATAATTCGGCGCAACTTGAGTATGCTCGCATCGTTCTTCTCCAGGCATCAAGATCATTTTGTGTGGTATGAGGCGAAGGCAGGCCCGATCGCCTTCCCACGCTATTTGGGAGAATCGGTCGAACAATTCTGTGATGAGCTGGTGCGACATGCTGGAGTATTGCTGCTTCCGGGAACTCTTTACGGCGAAGAGTACGATTGTTTTCGCATAGGGTTTGGAAGGAAAAATTTGGCAGAGTGCTTGCCAAAGCTGGAGCAATTTTTGGTGAAATACAGACGACAACCTGGGTGAAATAGGTGTCTTCCCATGACACAAGACAACTGTGGAAAAATCCTGTGGAAATAAGATGTTCCAACTAAAAGCTGG